>CAZQWZ010000020.1:14385-21467 GCA_964596935.1 uncultured Roseivirgaceae bacterium | reverse complement strand
GTAGAGCAATGGATGAATTCGACCAATTTGGAGCGAAGTTGACTATTTGCCAATGCCTCACGGTTCTGCAGTATTTACTAGAGGTGAAACACAATCGTTAGCAACGGTTACGTTAGGCTCTAAACTAGACGAGCAAATGATTGATAGCGCTCTTGGTAAAGGCTTTAATAAATTTATGCTTCATTATAATTTTCCTGCATTTTCTACAGGCGAAGCACGACCAAACCGTGGAACAAGTAGAAGAGAGGTTGGGCACGGTAATTTAGCTTATAGAGCAATTAAACCTATGCTGCCTTCAGCAGAAGATTTCCCTTACACTATTCGTATTGTATCTGATATTTTAGAATCTAATGGTTCGTCTTCAATGGCAACAGTTTGTGCCGGCACTTTAGCGTTAATGGATGCAGGTGTACAAATTAAGGCACCTGTTTCGGGTATCGCAATGGGTATGATTTCTGATCCTGTATCAGGTAAATATGCAATCCTTTCAGATATTCTTGGAGATGAAGATCATTTAGGCGATATGGATTTTAAAGTAACAGGAACTGAAAAAGGAATTACTGCTTGCCAAATGGATATTAAGGTAGATGGTTTATCTTATGACGTTCTATCAGAAGCATTAGCGCAAGCTAAGAAAGGCCGTTTACATATTTTAGGTAAAATGAATGAGACGATGTCTGCTCCTAATCCAGGACTTAAGAGTAATGCTCCTCAAAATCATGTAATTAATATTCCTAGAGATTTAATTGGTGCAGTAATTGGGCCTGGCGGCAAAATTGTTCAAGAGATTCAAAAAGAATCTGGTGCAACCGTTATTATCGAAGAGGTTGATAATGGAGGCAGAGTAACCGTATTTTCTCCTAATCAAGATGCAATGGATATTGCTGTTAATAAAATAAAAGCAATTGTTGCAATGCCCGAAGAAGGTGAGGAGTACGATGGAGTAGTTAAATCAGTAGTGCCATTTGGAGCATTTATTGAGTTTATGCCTGGTAAAGAAGGCTTACTTCATATCTCAGAAATTAAATGGGAACGTATTGAGAAAATGGATGGGGTACTTGAAGTTGGAGAAGATATTCGTATCAAATTAATAGGAGTAGATCCTAAATCTGGTAAGTTTAGATTATCTAGAAAAGTATTACTTCCTAAACCTCAAAAGGATTAGTTAGATATAACTTAATTATAGAGGAGGCTTTTAAGCCTCCTTTTTTTATGCCTAAATATTAATATTGTACTATTTTGATTAAATATTAAATTTTAGTGCTATATTTACCTTCTATGATTAAATAGTCGTTTTCTAAGACTGTGCAGTATGCGTCAACTAAAAATAAGCAAGCAAATAACAAATAGAGAAAGTATTTCTGTAGATAAATATTTGCACGAAATAGCTAAAGTTGACCTACTTACTACTGACGAAGAAGTAAAATTAGCAAAGCGTATTCGAGAAGGAGATCAGGTAGCACTTGAAAAATTGACCAATGCAAATCTTCGGTTTGTTGTATCGGTGGCAAAGCAATATCAAAATCAAGGATTAACCTTGGGTGATTTAATTAATGAAGGAAATCTTGGTTTGATAAAGGCTGCAAAACGATTTGATGAAACTCGAGGTTTTAAATTTATTTCGTATGCCGTGTGGTGGATTCGCCAAGCTCTATTGCAAGCATTGGCTGAACATTCAAGAATAGTTCGGTTGCCATTAAATAGAGTAGGGTCACTTAATAAAATTGCTAGAACTTTTTCAGAGTTAGAGCAGTTATATGAGCGTGAGCCATCACCAGAAGAAATTGGGGAGATTTTGGATTTGGCACCAGAAGAAATTACTTCGTCTATGAAATTATCTAGCAGACATGTTTCAATGGATGCTCCCTTAAATGGAGATAATTTGAGTTTATTTGATGTACTTGAAAACAATGATAATATACCAGATGCCTTATTAATGAGCGATTCATTACGAGTGCAAGTACAGCAGTCAATTGCAATACTAACACAGCGAGAAGCAGATGTGATTTGTTATTATTTTGGTTTAGGAAAAAGCAAATCTCTCACTCTTGAAGAAATAGGTGCTAAGCTTAATTTAACACGAGAACGTGTTAGGCAAATAAAAGAAAGTGCTATCCGAAGGCTGCGTCAATCATCTAGTAGTAATAATTTGAAACCTTATTTGGGTTAAATTTGTTAGAGGCATTATTGCATAAAATTTAAGCAATACCTTTAAATTTTATGCTTTATAGAGCTCTGATAAAAATTAGTGTTAATTGGGTTCAGGTTCGTAACTTTGCCAAACTTTTTAAGCTCGTTTTAGTGGGCTTGTTTTTTGATTTAAGAATATATAATTATGACAAAAGAAGATGTTAAAGTACTCATCATTGGTTCAGGTCCTGCTGGTTATACAGCTGCAATATATGCTGCTCGTGCAGGTTTAAAGCCAGTTTTATATACTGGTGGGGAGCCCGGTGGCCAGCTTGTAACTACTAATGATGTTGAAAATTTTCCTGGTTACCCAGATGGCATAAATGGCCCAGAAATGATGATGCAATTACAACAACAAGCCGAACGCTTCGAAACAGACGTTAGGTATGGAGTTGTAACTAAGGTCGATTTTTCTGGGTATCCTCACAAAGCTATTATTGATGATAACCATGAAATAACTGCTGAGGCAGTAATAATTTCTACTGGTGCAACTGCTCAATACCTTGGGTTAGAATCTGAAAAAGCATTGCATGGAAAAGGAGTATCTGCTTGTGCAATTTGCGATGGTTTCTTTTACAAAGGAATGGATGTTGCCGTTGTTGGAGGAGGAGATAGTGCTGCAGAAGAAGCTACATACCTTGCTAATCTTTGCCCTAAAGTTTACTTAATTGTACGTAGAGATGAGTTAAGAGCTTCAACTATTATGCAACAACGAGTTCTTAATACGCCTAATATCGAGGTGCTTTGGAACTCTGAAACAATTGAGGTTTTAGGGGACGATAAAGTGGTTGGAGCTAAGCTTAAAAACAATAAAACTAACGAAGAATTCACTATTGATATTGAAGGATTCTTTGTTGCTATTGGGCATAAACCAAACACTGAGATATTCAAGGATTACCTTGATATGGATAGTACAGGTTATTTAAAAGTGGTTCCTGGTTCTACAAAAACAAATGTTGAAGGAGTTTTTGCTTCTGGAGATGCAGCTGATAAAGTATATCGCCAAGCAATTACTGCAGCTGGTACTGGTTGTATGGGAGCATTGGATGCTGAAAAATTTCTTCAATCGAAGGAAGTATTAGCTTAACTTAAAATCAACACGTCATTCCTGCGAAGGCAGGAATCTGTTTTAAAACTTAAAGAGGTTTCTGCCTTCGCAGGAATGACGTTCCAATGTTTTTATCCTTACAAATATATGCGCATTCAAAAACTAGATCTTCTTGCACTTGCAGCACACCCCGATGATGTTGAGCTATCTTGTGGAGGTACAATAGCCAAGTATTGCACATTAGGTAAAAAAGTAGGCATTGTTGATTTTACCCAAGGCCAAATGGGAACCAAAGGTACACCAGAACTTAGATTGGAGGAGGCTGCAAAGGCAGCTGTGGCTTTTGGGTTATCGGCCAGAGAAAACTTAGGGTTTGAAGACGTGCTATTTGAAAACTCACATGAAAATCAATTGAAAGTCGTTAGCATCATTCGTAAATATCGGCCTGAAATACTTTTAATAAATGCCCCTGAAGATAGGCATCCTGATCATGTAAAAGCTTCTCAAATTTCGAAAGCGGCTGTATTTTTATCAGGCCTAAAAAAAATTGAAACCTTTGAAGATGGCAAACTCCAAGATATTTGGAGACCAAAAGTTGTGTATCATTATATTCAAAGTCAGTTATTAACACCAGACTTTGTGCTAGATGTTTCATCTCATCTCGAAGTACGTAACAAAGCTATTTGGTCTTTTGCATCACAGTTGCATAATCCTAATAGTAAGGAAGATGATACATTTATTTCTTCTCCTGAGTTTCTTAAAATGTTAGATGCACGTGGTAAAGTATTTGGTCACTCCATTGGGGTGTCATTTGGAGAGGGTTTTATCGGTGCTCGTAATATCGGTGTTTCAGATTTATTTGGTTTGCTGTAAATTTCTTATCCAAATCTCTGTATTTTTCTAGTAGTTCTTCTGTAGAGCATTTTTCAACTTTTATGAGTTTAGTAGCAGCTTTATTTATAGGGATAGAAGCGTATTTCTTATCTCTTAAAAAATGCACTAAGTGCAATGCTTTAAGGCCATTAAACCATCCAAACCAACGGTGAATAAATGTTTTTAAATTGCTACTTTGCCTATTAATATCTTTTATAATAGATTCAAAATTTTCTAATTCTAAATAGAATTTAATTTCAGCAGATAAGTTTTTAATTGCCTCGCTTATATTTTCATTTTTATAAAAATGATGAACTAGTTTTAGTAGTTGCTCAATTTCTTTAAATATAGAGGGATGGTAAGAGTAAAAGGTTGACTTGGATTGGTTAATCCAATCATCCATTGCTTTGCCAGTACCAAAAGGAACCCTGTTAGAAATCCTTGGAGATGGGTAAACAGTGGTAGAATTTATTTCTTCGAAATCACCAAAAGGAATTACTTTGTGCAGAAAGTGAAAATCTTCTCCAGCTTTTCGCCTATTCATTCCTCCTGTTTTTTTGTAAATATCTACCCTTACAGCCATACTAGAACCAACCGTATGAAATGCATACGGGTAACCTGCCTTTCGAAGCCCGTTTACATAATAACGTAAATGGAGCTCATATTGCAAAATACCTTCCTTTTCAGTTTTGGTTAAATTAGCTACTTTATGCGCGTAATAAATAGAAGCCCCCTTTAACTTTTTCTGTGTAAATGAACGATACACTTCACTTAAATAATTAGGAGCACAGGTGCAATCAGCATCGAAGCATAAAATAATGCCATTTTTATTTCCAATAGTTTCGAATCTACGGGTTGCTTCGTCCATTCCTGCTTTTCGAGCTAAACCAACTCCTGCATGTTTTTTAGGCAGTATTAAATGGGTTAAATAAAAGGATAACCCCTCTTTTTTATGCGTACTAATCCAATTTTGAGCTGCAGTAAAAGTTAATTTGTTTTGGTTAGTGATTGCTGAATCAGAATTTTCAGACTCATTAATAATTATAATAATTTCGATTGGCACAGGAGGTGCTTTAGATGCTACTAAGCTATCTAACGCATTAAGAAGGATTGTTTCGTTAAACACAGGAATAACAATAATCATTCCTGTGTCGGGATGAGGAGGGTTTTCTATTTGCAATGGGAGATAAGCGTACCTATCAAGATAAACGCTCATTAAGGAGATAGTCTATCTATTTTCCACTCATTATTTATTAATGAATAGTTAATGCGATCATGCAACCTACTGGGTCTTCCTTGCCAAAATTCGATTCTTGTTGGTATTAGCATATAGCCACCCCAAAAACTTGGTAATGGCACTTCTTGCCCCATTAATGTGGTTGCTTTTAAAGCAAATTTTCGCATTAGCTCAAACCTAGATAAAAGTGGTTTGCTTTGATCAGAAACCCAAGCACCAACTCTGCTTTTCCAAGGCCTTGTTTTAAAATAGGCTTCGGATTCTTCTTGAGAAATTTTTTCAACCCTACCCTCAACTCTTACTTGCCTTTCAAGTTCTTTCCAAAAAAAAGAAAGAGATGCATAAGGGTTATTGGCTAAATTCTGTCCTTTTTCGCTATTATAATTAGTAAAAAAAACAAATCCATCTTGTTCTACACTTTTTAAAAGAACAATCCTTGCAGTTGGCTTTCCTTCTTTTGATGCCGTAGAAAGTGTCATAGCATTTACTTCGCCTATTTTTGCATTAACGGCTTCGTTAAACCACGTATTAAATTGCTCAATAGGATTTTTATCAACATCTGCTCTTGCTAAGTTTTTAGCAGAATAATCTCTTCGAATATTAGCAATTGATTTGTTGTTTTGCATTCGTATCAAAATTAATGGAAATCAATTTATTTCATCTTAATCCTGCCAACTAAATTATTGGAAATTACATCTTAAATGCAAAAATTACTGTAGCTTTAATGTATATGGAAGATTTGCTATTTAAGTATAAAAATGAGCACAAACCTGAAAAAGGGTGTTTGTTAATATCGGAGCCCCATTTACCCGATACTAATTTTGAGCGCTCTGTAATTTATTTATGCGAGCATAATGAACAGGGAAGTTTTGGGTTGGTATTAAATAAATATTCTGATTTTACTTTAAATAAACTTGTTCCTAACATCAATTTTGATAACTCTGTGGGTATAGGCGGCCCTGTTGAAAATAATACCTTGCATTTTTTATATCGAAACAGCCCTCCTATTGATTTAGGAGTTAGTGTGGGTGATAATATTAATTGGGGAGGAAACTACGAGCAGCTTTTAGATTGGATAGGAGATGGAGCATCACAAGAGGATATCCTTTTCTTTATTGGTTACTCAGGTTGGTCAGAAGGGCAGTTGGAAGAAGAGATAGATCGCCACTCTTGGATAGTTTATCCTAATGCATCGGAACAATTAATCTTTGATACTCGTAAAAATAACTTATGGAAAGCGGTACTTAAAGAAATGGGAGGAAGGTTTTCTGTATTCGCAAATTATCCTTCCGATCCACGCTTAAATTAGTAGATTTGCAGCCCGAAAGGGAGAAATTAAAAATGGATGAAAAATACAGAAGAAGTAAACGGTACTGAGCAGTCTAGTTCAGTTGAAAACAAGCTTAATAGGCAAGAAGAATCTAAAAACATGGTTGAAGAAAAAACTAAAATTGAAGAGCAGGTAGAAAGTAGTGAAGTGGTGGTTAAAGATATTGAAAAACCAGTTGAAGTTGAGAAAATAGAAACTGCTGTAGAAGAAAAGAGGGAGAAAAAAGTTGAGGAAGAAACTACTATTGGTGATACTTCAGTTGAAACCAAAGAAGAAGAAACTCAAGTAGAAGAAAGTAAATCAAGTGATGTTGAGGCTCCTGCAGCAGAATCACAAGTTGAAGAAATAGTTTCAAAAACTGCAGAAGAATCTGATTCAAAAGAAGAGGTAGAAGAATTGAAAGT
>CAZQWZ010000020.1:0-14285 GCA_964596935.1 uncultured Roseivirgaceae bacterium | reverse complement strand
TAGTTTCTGAAACTACTAAAGATTCAGATTCAAAAGAAGAGAAGGTAAAGGAGGCTGAAACCAAAAAAGAACAAAAAAATGTTGATGAGTTAGCCAACGAAGATTTTAGTAAGTACACAAAATCTGAATTAGTTGACCTTATTAAAATTCTGGCAAAGCATGATAATCCAATGTATGCCGAAAGGTATTTAAAGCAAATAGAACCATTATTTGATGTTATACGAAAATCTGATATCGCTGAAGCGAAAGAAGCCTATGTAAAAGACAATGGTAATGATGAAGGCTTTAGCTTTAAAGCAGATGAACTTACCGATAGGTTTAATGCAAATACAAGGTTAATTCACGATAGAAAAAACACGTTTTATAAAGAACGTGAAGCTCAGCGTCAGCTAAATTTGAAAAAAGCAGAGACTGCACTTGTGCATTTACGAGAGTTTGTTGATTCTGAGGAATCAAGTACAAGTTTTAATAAGTTTAAAGAAATTCAGAATGAATGGAAGGTAATTGGCGATGTGCCAGGGGCTCAGTCTAAAACTTTATGGGCAAATTATAATGCATTAATCAATCGTTTTTATGATCAAAGAAGCATCTATTTTGAGTTAAAAGAACTTGATAGAAAAAAAAATTACGAATATAAAGTTAAGATTTGCGAAAGAGCTGAAGCTCTTCGAGAATTTGAGAATTTAAAAGATGCCATCAATACGCTTAATGATTTGCACGATGAGTATAAGCATTTAGGGCCTGTTCCAAGAGAACTGCAAGAAGATTTGTGGGTTCGATTTAAAAATGCTTCTGATAAAGTTTATCAAAAAAGGAAAGAATTTGTATCTGATTTAAAAGTTGTTTTACACGAAAATCTTAAAAAGAAAGAAGAGTTAATCGAGACAATAAAACAATTTGTTGAGTTTGACTCGGATAGAATTAAAACTTGGAATGGAAAAACAAAAGAACTTTTAGAGCTTCAAAAAACTTGGGAAACCATAGGGGGATTGCCTCGTGAGAAATCTAAAGACATAAACAAAACATTCTGGGCTAGTTTTAAAAAGTTTTTTCATAACAAGGGTAATTTTTTTAAGAAACTAGATGCCGAAAGAAAAGGAAATTACGATGCCAAATTAGTGCTTCTTGAAAAAGCTGAAGCTTTAAAAGAAAGCAAAGATTGGTTTAAAACTACCAATGATTTTAAGGCATTGCAGCAAGAATGGAAAACTATAGGGCCTGTTCCTGAAAAGGTTAGGAATGTAGCCTATGAGAAATTTAAAGCTGCTTGCGATTTTTTCTTTGATAACAAACGTGCGAACTCAAAAGATGAGGAGAAGAATTATAAAGAGAACTTAAATGTTAAGAGAGATATTATTAGTCAAATAGCCGATTGGACAAATGAGGCTGATAAGCATATTGAAGAATTTAAAACAAAAGCCAAAGAGTTTTCAAAGGTTGGCTTTGTTCCTCGTAAAGATATTAATTCAATAAAAGAGAAGTTTACACAGTCTGTTGATGCTTTTTTAAGTGCGTTAAGTTCTGCTGAGGATGAGAAGAATACTATTAAAATGGAAATTGAGCTTGGCGATATTCTAGGTTCTAGAAATTCTGAACAAGTACTTTATGGGAAAGAGCAAAATTTAAGAAAGCAAATTCAGCATTTAGAAAATGACGTAGCTCTTTGGAGAAATAATCTCGAATTTTTTGCACATTCTAAAACTAAAAATGCAGACGATCTTCGTAGAGATGTAAACAATAAAATTGAAAAATCTGAAGCTAAAGTAGCCGCTTTAAAAGGACAGTTAAAAATTATAAGGTCGGTATAAGTGAAAGTAAACATCTGTGAGAGTAGAAATGCTTTCACAGATATTTTATCAAGCTAGAATAAAACCCGCACTTTAATGGTGCCTTCAATTGATTTTAACTCATCAATAAATTTAGTAGGATATTTTTCATCTATATCCGTAATAACATAACCTATACTCTCATTGGTTTTTAAATACTGCCCAAGAATGTTGATGTCGTGGTCTGCCAATGTTTTGTTAAGCTGCGCTAACAACCCAGAAATATTTTGGTGGATATGTATTAAGCGATGCCCATTTTCTAGCACAGGTAATTGTAACTGAGGAAAATTAACGCTGCCAGCAGTATTACCTGTATTGATAAATTTCATTAGGTTATTGGGAACAAAAGCTCCAATATTAATTTGTGCCTCAAGGGTGCTTCCGCCAATATGAGGAGTTAATATAGTATTAGGGGCTCCTATTAATTCAGATTCAAAAGGCTCGTTATTGCTTTTAGGTTCTTTGGGGTAAACATCTATTGCGGCTCCTCTTATTTTTCCTGAGTCGATGTATTTTTTTAGCGCACTTATATCAACCACATGGCCTCTGCCTAAATTAATAAAAATAACACCATCTTTCATTTTACTAAACTGGCTATCGCCAATCATATTTTTATTCTCTTTTCTGCCATCAACATGTATGCTTATTACATCTGATATTGAAAGTAACTCATTTAATGATTTGCACGGAACTGCATTGCCCAAAGCCAACTTTTCTTCGAGGTCATAATAGAAAACTTTCATTCCCATGGCTTCAGCCACAATCGAAATTTGAGAGCCAATGCTTCCATACCCTATAATTCCTAAAGTTTTATTTCTAATTTCGAAACTATTGGTGGCAGATTTATTCCATACTCCATCGTGCATCGCTCTAATCTTATCTGGCAGATTACGCATTAGCATAATAATCTCTGCAATGGCAAGTTCAACAACAGAACGAGTATTGCTATATGGGGCATTAAAAACAGCAACCCCTCTATTGGTAGATTCTTCCAAATCTATTTGATTAGTGCCTATGCAAAAAGCGCCTATAGCCATCAAGCGATCTGCTTGCTCTAGCACTTTTTTTGTAATGTTTGTTTTAGAGCGTATCCCTAAAATAGATACCCCTTTAATGCGTTCGCATAATTCTTCTTCATCAAGGCTTGAGGCAACCAATTCTACATCAAAGCCTCCTTCAGTAAATGTATTTTTAGCATTTATATGCACTCCTTCAAGCAGTAATACCTTTATTTTATTTTTAGGATACGAAAGTTTTTTCATCTGAGATATAGGTTAAAAAATCATTAAAATTATTTGCTACAAAATCTGCCTCTTTAACAACAGATGGCCTCGTTACATTTTCAGTATAGGCAATAAATAAATCAGCCATTCCTGCTTTTTTTATTTCATAATCGGTAAAGCCATCTCCAATTACAACTACAGGAGATTTGAGGTTTAGCTGTTTTACCAAAGCAGGCTTACCTCCATCTTTGCTTAATACATTGGTTGAATCAAATCCAGTTATATTTCCATCGTTGCTCCAAGTAAATGTATTTGCAAAAACTTGATTTGGTGGGATGTTAAAATCTGCCACTACAGGTTCTATAAAATCTTTAAACCCACTAGATATAATGTAAATATTTTTATGATACGCTTTAAAAAAGCTTTTGTTAGCAAGTATCGATTTTGAAATTTTAGATTTTAACTGTGTTACAAGCTCTTTTAAATCCTGCTTACTTCCACTTAAAATACCCATTCTTTGATTAAGTGATTCGCTAAATGAGATTTCTCCAGTCATCCCTTTTTCAGTAAGTTTTGCAATTAAATCGAGTTTTTGTTGTTTAGAATCACCTGTTAATGCAATGTTAGCAAGTACATCAAGTGCTTCTACTTGGGTAAAAGTGCTATCAAAATCAAATATAAATATGATATTATTGAGCATTTAGAATTTAAGAAAATATGGTTCTGCTATTTACTAATTTAAGCGTGCAAAATTAGTTGATGACATGTTAATGGCAACTTTAATTTGGTTTGAATTTTAATATTTTGGAATGTAGGTGTTATAACAGTTTTTAATTTTTAACAAAAGCTCATAGTCAGTTGTGTTGTAAACGAAGTAATCAGAAAGATTGCAATGTTTTTTAAATCGTTCTAGTTCAGGGCCTGCATAGCCTGTAAGTTCCCAAATCAAATCTGATTCATATCTGTTTTCAACAAGTTTTCTAACCGCTTCTTGTTTTAACAGTTCTTCTAATTTTTTGTTTTGTTTACCTTCTTTACTTAGCCAATCATAAAGCAAACTAATAGGATTCATTACTGTAGGTTTAACCTCGTGCTGAACGCCTTGATACCCAAATGTGAAAGGAGCAGGTATAGGCTTTGGTCTAAATAAATGTTCTGCTCTAGGCTCTTCCTTTGCCACAATATCAACATTTTTAAGACCCATTGTAACCGTTTGCAACGTTATTTTAATGTATGATATGCTTTTCTTATTATGTTGTTTTAGCGAGAAGTAATACGTTTTAAATCCAACAGCAGATATTCTTAATACATGGGTTTCATGCATTGATAGTGAGAAGAATCCGGTGTTATCTGTAATTGCAAGTGAGTTTGTATTTGTATTTAAAATATGAACTCCATCAATAGGAGTGTTTGCTGGAGAAACAATTTCCCCAGAAAGCAAAATATATCCTCCTGAGTTATTTTGAGCTTTAAGTTCTTTGTTTTTTGCTAGTATAAGTACAACAATAAAAAACATCCTCGCAAGCAATTTTAACTTCATATAAACCTTTTGTAGAATAACGTAGAAAATAAATTTAGATTATTGCTATTTTAGAATTAAATTTTTGCCTTATGAAAATTTTCCTATTTATTTTGGCAGTTATTGTTGCGTTACCTTGCTTTAGCCAAGGTAATGACCCAACATTTGCGCTAACAAAGGGTGATCAAATAGAGGATTTAATGATTCGTTATAATGAACTTGGCGAATTTAATGGATCTATACTAATTGTTGAGGATGGAGAGTCGATTTATGAAAATACTTTGGGCTTTGCCAACTTTGAAACCAGAGAACCTCTTGATGGTGAGATGCCTTTTTATTTAGCTTCATTAGCTAAACAATTTACGGCAATGGGTATTATGATGCTTGTTGAAGATAAAAAGATATCCTATGAAGATAAAATTGAAAGGTTTCTTCCATTAATTCCACAAGTTTATAAAAATATTACGGTGCACGAATTATTAACCCATACTTCTGGGGTAAAGGATTACTTTAAAATTATACCAATTAAACAGGGCTTGCGAAATATTGATGTGTACGAGGCGCTTGTAAATATTGAAAAGTTAAACTTTACTTCGGGTTCCAAATATGAATACAGCAATTCTGGCTATGTTTTATTAGCTATGATTATTCAAATTGCATCTGGGCAGATGTACGAAGAATTTATGGATGACAGAATTTTTGAGCCTTTAAATATGGAGCATTCTTATGTGCTTACAGAACGAACACCTCAAGTGAACTACGTAAAAGGATATACGGCTAAGCTAAAAAATAATGATTATAATTTACTAACCTATGGTGATGGAGGGATGTTTTCCACAGCTTCTGACTTATTAAAATGGCATATGGCATTAGAAAATAATTCGTTGGTTTCATCAAAAGCACTGCTCGAAGCTTACACTCCTGTAGAACTATCTAATGGGCAAAAAAGAAGGTATGGATATGGATGGGAGATAGGTAATAATTTATATGGGAAATTAGTATTTCACACGGGAGGGTTGGCTGGTTACAGAACCTATATTGAAAGGCAACTTGGCTCATCAAATGTAATAATATTACTTACCAACACTAGTAATGATCATATCTTAGAAATAAGAAATAAGTTGGTAAAAATACTAGATGAGCGACCCTATACAATGCCTGAGGATTAAACTAAATTCCTTCAAACCTGATCTCGATTTCTGGTTATAAAGCTTCCATTTCTTTAATGGCTAAAGTGCATGTTTCAACCAGTATTTTGGTTCTTTTTGGTAGTGTGTCAGTATTATGATCTGTTCTGCCATCTGCTTCAATTGATTGGGTTATCGCACTAAGTTGATTTATTCCTAGCATTGTTAAATTTGATTTGAGCTTATGAGCCAAATCTCCAACAGTTTTCCATTCTTTGTTTTTGCTAGCCTTTTCCATATCAGATAATAGCGCAGGTGTTTGATTAATAAATGCAGATACAATTTCATTAATGAACTCACTATTGCCATCGGCAATGGTAGTTAAATAGGTTAGATCAAATAGTGGAGATGTAAAATTGAGCTCAGCTTTTTCATCATTTGATGGAAAATAAAATTTTGCAATTATTTTGTGTAATTCATCAGGAATAAATGGTTTTGAAATATAATCATTCATGCCAATCTCTAAATATTCTTCTTTTTCGCCTTTTATAGCATTAGCAGTAAATGCTATAATTGGAATATTTTTTTTGGGAGAATCAAAATTTCTCCTAATCATTCTTGTGGCTTCGAGGCCATCCATAACAGGCATATGAACATCCATTAAAATCAGATCATAATGATTTTTCCTTAGTAGTTCTAAGGCAATTTCACCGTTTATGGCTTCATCGCAATGGCAATTCCATTTTTTTAAAATGGTAGATGCATAGAGTCTATTGATATCATTATCTTCAACCAAAAGTATTTTAATTCCATCAAATTTCTTTTGGTCAATTTTTCTGCTTCCTGCGTTAGAACCTGAAGGGCGGTGCATTAAATCAATATTGCTGCCTAAATCATAAGGTATCGAAAAGTAGAATGTTGTACCTACATCAACAGTGCTTTTAACACTAATTGTGCCCCCTTGTAGCTCAACTAATTGCCGGCTAATGGCAAGCCCAAGGCCTGTGCCTCCATATTTACGAGTTATACTTTCATCTGCTTGCTTAAAAGTATCAAATATATGTTCTAGTTTATCTTCTTTAATGCCAATGCCAGTATCTGCTATTTCAAAGTTTACTAAAGCTTTATTTTCTTCAATTTTATCACATGATAAGCTAATAGTTATTGAGCCTTCACTTGTAAATTTTATGGCATTATTAATTAAATTAATAAGTATTTGGCTTAGTCTTACGGGGTCGCCTAAAAGAACCATAACCCCTTTTTTGTTTGAATTATATTTGATCTCTAGGTGATTTTCAGTGGCCTGTAATTCGAGCGAAGCCATTACCGATTTAATTTGATAATCTACATCAAAACCAATTTTTTCCAGTGATACTTCTCCTGATTCAATCAAAGAAAAATCTAAAATGTCATTAATAATTACTTTCAGATTATCAGCAGAGTGCTTAATGGCATTTAAATATTTAGATTGCTCTTTCGATTGCATTGTGCTAGTTAATAAATTAACCATTCCTGATATCCCATTTACAGGAGTTCGAATTTCGTGACTCATATTAGCCAAAAACTGTTCTTTTGCTTTTTGAGCTTTAATCAGTTCTTCCTGATCTTTTTTTCTTCCAGATATATCTCTACAATCCAATATGAGTGCATCAATGCCATCTTTATGCTTGAGATTAATAGAGTTAAATTCTAAATATTTGTACTCTCCGTTAGAGCACAAAAACATAAACTCAATATTAGAGTTATACGGCAGGTTGGTGCTTTCTTTAAAGGCTCTTTTAACTTTTGCAAGTTGATTTGGATGAATGAAATCAAAAAAGCACCTTTCTGATAATGAATGGTAACCTATTGTTTTTCTAACGGAAGGGTTATGATACACAATGTTAGCATCGTAATCAACTATAAAAATAATATCAGAACCATCTTCAACAACTGTTTTGTAAAACTTCTCCTCTGCTAAGTATTTAGATAGTTCCTTCATTACTTGTAGTTTTTAAATGACGATAGATGGTGGATTTTCCAATATTTAAGACTTTGGCAACTTTTAAAACGTTATTGCTATATTTTTCCATAAAATGGTTGATTATTTTACTTTCATAGTCTTTTAGAGTAAGCTCATCGTACATCATTGTGTCTTCTTGTTTAATGGTTTTAAATGAAATATCTTCAGGTTTTATTTCATTTCCAGACCCCATTACTGCTGACAGCTCAATTATTGATTTAAGCTCGCGAACATTTCCAGGAAAAGGATAGGTCATTAATTTTTCTTTGGCTTCTTTGCTAATACTAGTACAACTCAATTCATTTTCTTTACAAAAATCAACAAGTATTTTTTTAGCAATTAGTAGTATGTCATTCCCTCTGTCTCTCAGTGGAGGAATCTCTATTGGCAACCCTAGTAACCTATAATATAAGTCTTCTCTAAAATTGCCTTCTTTTACTTCTTCTGCTAAATTTTTATGAGTAGCAATTACTATCCTAGGGTTTATCTTAATCACATCATTTCCGCCAATTCTACTTAATTCTCTTTCTTGAATTACTCGTAATAATTTGGCTTGTAGGTTAATATCCATTTCGCCAATTTCATCAAGAAATAAGGTGCCATTATTGGCGTCTTCAAACTTTCCTATTCTTCTAGTTACCGCACCAGTAAAGGCTCCTTTTTCATAACCAAAAAGTTCGCTTTCTAGTAATTCATTAGGAATTGCTGCAATATTTACCGCTACAAACTTTCCTTTTTTTCTATTAGAATTATAATGAATAGCTTTGGCAGCTAGTTCTTTACCTGTTCCAGTTTCGCCAGTGATGGAAACCGTGATATTGGTTTTAATGGCTTTACTTAATAAATTAAAGGTTTTTTTTATGGCAGGGCTAGTGCCCAATATGCTCGATTCAAAATCATATTTAATACTGATTTCTTCTTTTAAATGATTTAGCTCTTGTACTAAATTTACATTCTTTAATGCGTTATTCAGACTATTTAATAATCTATCTTTTGTTTCTTCATCTTTGGTAATGTAATCGTAAGCTCCTTGTTTTAATAAGTTTACAGCCGTTGATATATTTTCTTGCCCCGAAATTATAATTACATTAATCGTGGGATCAATAGCTTTAATTTGCTTTAATATTTCTTCTCCTGATAAATCAGGCAGAGAGTAATCTAGCGTAATTATTTGAGGAGATTTATGTAGTTGCGCAAGACAATCTTTTCCATTACTAAAAAATTCTATTTCAAAATCAGGGTTTAGTTCAAGAACATATTTTAGAAATTTACTATAAACAGGATCATCTTCTACAGCAAATATCTTAACGGTATTGGATTGTTTCATTGGTTTTGGGTTGGTAATTATGACTTCTGAACAAATGGATCAAATTGAATTGCAGTAGAAAAATAGACTTTGTAGCACTCAAAAACAAATGAATTGTAAAGTTCTATTAACCCTTATCCAATTAATTATCGTTAAATTTTTATTAATCAAAAATTATAGCCTGATAAGGTTTTTTTATATAAATAAAAAAAATAAAATTAAACAGTTGAAATAATACCAATAGCTAATTATCTTCGTACAATATTCAATTCAATATTATGATTAAAGAGTTTGAAATTCTATCACAAAGCGAATGCGAACTAATGTATTCGTTGCCTGTATATGTAGCTGTTTTTATAGCTGGTGCCGATGGCGATATAGATAATAAAGAAGTAAATAGAGCAAATAACCTTGCCAACGACAAGTTGAAAAATGCTCGTAAAGACTTGATTCCTTATTATAAAGAGGCAAATGAAAATTTTGAAGACAAGCTTAAAATGGCTATTGCTAATTTGCCATCTGGCACAAAGGAGAGGCAAAAATATTTAGCTGATAAATTAAAAGAATCAAACGAAAGTTTTAATAAATTGCCTAAAAAATATGCCATTGGGCTTTATGAAAGCTTAAAAGAAATAGCAAAGAAAATAGCAGAAGCATCTGGTGGAGTTTTTGGCTATATGTCTATTGATTTTGAAGAATCAAGGCTTATAGAGCTTAAAATGATAAAAGATCCATCTAAGCGATAGGTGTTATTTTAAGATTGGCAGTAATACTTCAATGCTGCCATCAATTGAATCCTTCTCAAAATCTAATTCTAATATTTTACTTATTAGTGGGTAAACATGTACGTTTTCAAAAGGTGCGATGTTAGCATTTTTAACAAAGGCTGACCCTTTGGCATAAAATATGGCGCCCATTTCTGGGCTGTATTTGGGGTCGTAGCCGTGTGTGCTAGATCCTTCTGATAAAGTATAGTGTTTATTGCTAAAGGTATAAGGTGGCTTTGGCATCAATACTAAGTCTCCAATTCTACTAGGGTGTTTATCGTAATGATACCAGTTAGGCAGATTTTTTTTAAGATACACATTATAGCGTGTGGTATCTTTTGCTAAAACTTTGTATAGTGAATTAATCCTTGCTGTGTCAGTTGAATAAACCATGGCAGGAAAGCTAGATGTTACTTTCATATCCGAAGGGATAAGCTCTTCTAAATTAATAACATCTTCAATATCAACCTCCAGCATTCCATGGTCTGAAACAACTATAATATTTACATCAAGGTTCAGCTTATTCACTTTTGAAACTAAATCTCCAATGGTGTTATCTATGTTTTGTACTCCAACTGCAATTTCTTTAGAGTTTGGGCCGTATTTGTGCCCTAAATCATCAATAATTGAAAAATACAGTGTAATTAAATGTGGTCTTTCTTTGGTAGGTAATTGTAGCCATTTAATCGTTTGGTTTACTCGATCTTCGTGGCTAATATCACCATCATACTTATAATAATATGTTGGAAGGGCTCCTTTAATTGGAGCTTCGCTACCTACCCAAAACATACTGGCATTTACCATATTATGTTGTGTTGCAAGTACCCATAATGGTGTGCCACTATAAAAAATTGGGTTTTCAACCATTTCTCTATTACTTATGCGGTAAGTTAGTTCAAGATCGGTATCGTAAAAACTATTCGATACTAGCCCATTATGGCCAGGGTATAAACCAGAAGCTATGGCATAGTGATTTGGAAAAGTTTTTGAGGGGAAAGAGGGAATCATTTTTTCTGCTTTTACATCAAAGGCTAATAGGTTTTTAGCTCCATATCGTTTGGCATAATCATATCTAAACCCATCAATTGAAACCAAAATAACATATGGTTTTTCTAATTGGCCATCCCCGTTTTTTAGATCTCTTTTAATTTCTTTAGAGGCTGTTTCGGTAGATACACTAACAGTAAGATTTTGTTTTTGTTCGCAGCTAAAAATAACGAGTAAAAGGAATGTTAATTTTTTCATTGGGGATGAGATTAAAAAAATTAAGCCAGCTTTAAAACTGGCTTATATAATAATTAAGTTATTCAGAAACAGTTATTGTTTCAATAACGTCACCTTCACTTATTTGATCAATAATATCTAAACCTTCTACCACTTTACCAAAACATGTGTGGTTTCTATCTAAATGTGCTGTATTGTCTCTGCTATGGCAAACAAAAAATTGGCTTCCACCCGAATCTCTGCCAGCATGCGCCATCGAAAGTACACCTTTATCGTGGTATTGATTATCTCCATCAAGTTCACACTTTATAGAGTATCCTGGGCCGCCAGCACCAGTACCTTCTGGGCAACCTCCTTGTATTACAAAATTTGGAAGTACTCTATGAAAAGTTAACCCATCGTAAAAACCCTCTTTAGCCAATTTTGTAAAATTTTCAACTGTTTTGGGAGCATCTTTTTCGAAAAATTCCACTTTCATTATGCCTTTACCCGTTTTAATTTCTGCTGTTTTCATGTATTAATTATATAATTTGTGCAAAGTTAATAGATTCCGCATTAATGCTCTGATTTGCGTTCTAAGTGCTTAATTAAATTTTTATAATCTAGCTTATTAGCCTTTGTCCACACAGATTCTCCTAAAATTGCTAATGAATCGGGGAGTAGTAACGCTGCATTTGTAATTTCAAACAGGAGGCTATCATTAGAATGATTATTATTTTTATAGAAAGATTTAATACTTGTATTTGTTACCAGATTGTTAACCCAATTTGTAGGTAGGGATGCTGTATCTTGAATGTTGAGCAAAGAATTGCTTGCTAATTCCCACTTTTGTGGCGTGACTAAATAATTAATTCGATTCTTTTTTAAGACTTGTAGTAATTTAATTTTATCGATTGATGAATCATCGAAGTTGATGTAAACACCTCTTGTTATGATTTTTGGATAATCTTCAATTGATATTTGAGGCGAATTCCAACCCATCGTGTTTTTATGGATTAGGCTAATAATTACATTTGATGCATAATAAACTCCGCTTAAATCATTGGCTACTATTTTAATTCGGTTGCTCGAAACCACAACCTTAAAACCCTCAGGCTTAATTTCTTTAAAATCACCAAGAATAATTTCTATGCCACTACTAATTTTTTTGGTAGTAAACCTATCTGCTATTTTAAGTTTGTAATTAGTTTTTTCTAAAATTTTATCAATTAAATATTTACCTGAGTTTTTAGAAACCTCATCTGATAAGTTTAATAGGATTCTTGTAGTTTTATAAAGCTTAAAATGGCCTCGTTTATATAATATTTTTGTAGGAGAGGGAATAATTTTGATCTCAGCAACTTCATTATATTTTTCTTTAGTTGTTTTTTCTGTACAACTAGATAGGCTAAGAAAGAGGGTAACTGCAATTAATACGGATAAAAAGCGTTTTATAGAAAATATTGACCTCCTGAATAAATATAATTTCATATGTTAAAAAGTAAATCTAGTTTTGGTTTTGCAAACAATATACTTGCAAACATCTAAATTTGCACAATAACGAACTAATAATATGCCTCGATTTTTTAACCTGATAATTTTATTTTTTGGAATTGCCTTACCTGGATTTAGTCAAAATCAAGAGGTAACACGTGTGCCGTTTCTATTAAATAACGACCATATAATCATTCGGTTATCAATTAATGATTCGCCTTCAATGAATTTTATGTTTGATTCAGGTGCAGGAGGAATACTAATTAATAAGCATTTTTCTGATAGTATTGGTTTAGAAGCGGCAAGTGAAAGGATAAATACGGGCGCTGTTGGAACACATGTCGTGTCAATTCTCAAAGGAAATACTATTAAACTGGGAGATGCCCAGATTAATAATATTAATATGATGCGTGATGAAAACGAGTTTGAAGAACTAGATAGTGGTGAAGAAATAGCCGGAATAATTGGCTTCCATATTTTATCTCGATTTGTAGTTAAAATAGATTATGATACTTCTGAATTGATCCTCTATAATAGAAGTAATTATGTGTATGAGGGCGATGGCATAGTGATGCCAATTGTATTAATGTATAATTTACCTTTGACTATTAGCAAGGTTAAGGTTGCACATGATACTGAATTTGAAGGTTTTTTCTTAGTGGATACGGGTGCACGATCTGATTTAATTATAAGTACTCCAACGGTTAATAAATACAATATGATTGATGCCGTTGGTGATCATTATATTCTAAAAACAGAGGTGGGAAGTTCTAGGAAAAAGACTAAAATTATGTACGGTCGTATCAAAGAATTGCGTTTTGCAGAAAATGATTTTTCTAATGTGCCCGTTATTTTAAGTCAAACAGAAACAGGAGTGCTATCATTTAAAGGTATTGATGGTATAATAGGAAACAGAATATTAAAGAGGTTTAACATAGTTTTCGATTATCCTCGAAGCTTAATTTACCTAGAGCCCAATGGTAACATGCACAAAAAATATAGTGTTAATGTATCTGGTTTTAGTATCTCCTTTAGAGGAGGAAAACCATTTGTAAAAAACATTATCGATCATTCGCCAGCAACTAGGGCAGGGTTAAAAAATGGAGATGAGATTATCGCTATTGAAGGTGTAGTGGTTGAAGTTTTGGAATCGGATACTATCCGAAATTATTTTAGTGCTGAAGGCAAAAAAATTAAATTAGTAATAAAACGAGGTTTAAAATTAAAATACACAGAAATTAAGCTTAAATCTTTAATATAAGTAAGCCCTAGAGTAATTCTTATTTTTTAGTTTAAAAGCCAAGATTATTTCATGAGAACCTGCTGTTACTCTATTAATTTTTGAAGTTGGGAATTCGTAGCCATAATTAAGTGCTATATTTTGAGTTAGGTAAAACCCTGCAGAAAGGCCAACTGATCCTAATAAAGTATATTGTACACCGCCCCAAAGTATATCGTGGTATCTCATTCGTAAGGCACCAATTACTTCAACAGGTTGATCTTTTCTTAAATTAACCATAAGGTATGGAGAAACTAAGTATCCGTACCTCCATTTACGATAATGAAACCCAAATTGAATGTTATGGGTTAATGGGTTTGTTAACTCATTAAACGTTGTATTGTTACCTGGTATAATAACTTTTGTGGCATTAATTACTGAATAACCTAAGTAGAATTTTTTGTGGTATATAACTGTACCTAAATTAATATTAACACTGCTTTTTTGATTATCACCTTTTAAATAGGCTTGATAGGTTAGGTCAAAATCAGGGTTTAATACAGAAATACCACTAGGGTCAAATTTATTAAACTCATAGC
>CAZQWZ010000019.1:7910-21986 GCA_964596935.1 uncultured Roseivirgaceae bacterium | reverse complement strand
TAATTCGCTTGAATACATATACCTAATGTTCTTATGTATAAGCAAATTAGGTATATGTATTTTAGAATAGCAAATTTTTGGACAAAAAAAGAGCGACATCCTTTACATGGATGACGCTCTTAATAACCTTAGTTCCTTTAGGTTTAGATGATATGGTGGAATATTACCTCATCCCTCCCATTAAATTGGCTAGGCCTTTTTTCATGCCGCCCATTTTGTTCATAGTTTTCATCATTTTGCGCATATCACCAAATTGCTTCAGCAAGTTGTTCACTTCTTGCACAGAAGTGCCACTACCACCTGCAATACGTTTTTTACGGCTACCGTTTATTACATCTGGTTTAATGCGCTCTAAATCAGTCATAGATCGGATAATAGCTTCAACTGGCTTAAAGGAATCATCGTCTAAATCAACATCTTTCATGGCTTTCCCCATACCAGGAATCATGCCCATAATGTCTTTCATATTACCCATTTTCTTTATTTGCTCAAGTTGGGTTAGAAAATCATTTAGGTCAAACTCATTTTTACGGATTTTTTTATTCAATTTTCGAGCTTCCTCTTCATCAAAGGTTTGCTGTGCTTTCTCTACCAACGAAACCACATCACCCATACCAAGTATTCTGCTTGCCATCCTTTCAGGATGAAAAAGATCAATGGCATCTAACGTTTCACCAGTACTTATATACTTAATAGGTTTTTCAACTACGGTACGAATAGAAAGTGCAGCTCCACCACGTGTATCACCATCTAATTTGGTAAGTACAACCCCATCAAAATTAAGTCGTTCGTTAAAGGTTTTGGCAGTGTTAACAGCATCCTGACCCGTCATAGAATCTACTACAAACAGTGTTTCTGATGGATTTAAAGCTTTCTTCAACTGCTCAATCTCACCCATCATTTTTTCATCTACCGCCAAACGACCGGCAGTATCGACTATCACAATCTTTTTGCCAGTCTTTTTCGCATGCTTAATAGCAGCTTCTGCAATTTTAACGGCATTTTTATTTTCAGGCTCAGCGTACACCTCAACATCAATTTGCTCTCCTAGCACTTGTAGCTGAGTTATTGCTGCTGGCCTGTAAATATCACAAGCAGTTAACATCACCTGCCGACCTTGTGCTTTCAGTAATTTTGCCAATTTACCTGTAAATGTTGTTTTACCAGAACCTTGTAATCCCGCGACCAATATCACTGCAGGATCGCCTGTAATATTGATAGGCTCATTGGCACTGCCCATTAAGGCAGTTAGCTCATCACTCACAATTTTTGTTAACAACTGGCCTGGAGAAACCGCAGTTAGTACATCTTGTCCTAGTGCTTTTTCTCTGATAGTGTCTGTTACCTGCTTAGCAACTTTATAATTAACATCTGCATCAATAAGTGCTTTTCTAATTTCTTTAACGGTAGTGGCAACATTAATTTCAGTTATTCTCCCCTGCCCTTTTAACGATTGAAAGGCTTTATCCAGCTTTACACTTAAATTATCAAACATAGTATTCTATTTTTTAGAGGGTGCAAAGTTAAATTATTCTGTGGTAGAAATTTTAAATGTTTGAATGAATATTAGTAAGACGTTCAACATTGATTATTTGCTAAATAGGTTGAATAAAACTAGATTAGAATATATTGATAATTGTAATCAACCTAAAATGGGCATCATATGAAAAAATATTTACTGGAATTTCTAGCTGTTTTTATAGGCATTATAGCTGCATTTGGATTAGAAGAATGGCAAGAAAACAGAAAGGAAAGGGAAGAAACAGTTAAGGCTCTTAAATATATTCGGCAAGACCTAACCCGAGACACCACTCTTTATAATTTAAGATTAAAACTAATCAAGCGCAATAATGAGTATTTAGAACTTGGGGCTTTAGGAAACAAAATATCAATTGCAGATTTCAAAAAACTTCATAAAGGATTAAGGTCAGCAGTAGAGTATAAAGTATATGATTATGGCTATAATTATCTTACACATAATTTGGAATATCCAATACTTAAAAATGACACTTTAATGATGTGGATAGGTTATTATTATACACAATCATCTTCTGAAGGAAACTATGGAAGATTAAATAATGAGTATTGGAATATAACCACAATAAACTACACCAAATTATTTGAAATTTTCCCAAACTTCTTTAGTTCTGACTCAATTCTTTCAAATATAGAAATTGTCAATAATATTGACCTTTTCTTTGAAAACCCATATTGGGTTGGCAGAATCAATTTAACTCACCGAGAAAATAGAGATCTAATAAAAACACTATTTGAAAAAAATAAGTATTTTGCTGAAGACATACTTTCGGATATTAAAGAAGAGATAGCAAACGAGTAAATTATAACCTAACTACGACTAAGCTACATAGGGGCGGCATCAATTAAGTTATTAAGCCACTCCTACGGAGCTTATATGCGATTTTTATACATCTTCAAAGATGAAACCTCTACGAGGCTTAAAAGTGGGCGAATAATTGCTTTAATATATTAAAAAGCCATCCCTATTTTTGTTTTATCAAAGGAATCTAAACAACCACAATTCTAACATCAACTAATTTACTTATTCTTGTAAAAAAAATATAATGAAAAGAACAATTCTATCCATCACACTAATTACAGTTTTATTAGCAAGTTGTGCCCCCAATACTGAAAAAAAAATAATCAATAATATTCCATTTGAAGGAACTTGGAGTAGAAGTTTTAGCATGGGAGAAACATCAGCAAAAGTTACTTACACAATTGCTGAAGATAGCATACATTATGCAATGAACGGACCGATGGATATGCAATACACAATTAAAAAAGATACGTTCGTTTCTAAAGACAATAAATGGATTGGAATGGTTGATAGCACCTACTATGTAATTTTTGCAAAAAACATGAACGATAAAGAAGTTACCATATTGAAACTGAAATCAACAAATATAGAAGAAGCCTTACAAATGCCCTTTCCATCTGATACGGCAAGAAGTAAATTTAGCAGTTGGAATACTTTTCAAAAACAATAGAAACTAAAACATAAATTATACCTTTTCAATCATTCAAGGTTTAAAGATATTAGCGGTTTAATTTCCCATTATGCGTAAAATCAATTTTAAGGAGCAAGTTCTTCCTCATATAATAGCCATTCTTGTTTTTCTATTAGTTACAATAATCTATTTCAAGCCTGTGTTTTTCGAACATAAAGCATTGAGCCAACACGATATTCAGCAGTGGGAAGGTGGAGCCAAAGAGCTACTTGATTTTAGAGAAACCACAGGCGAAGAAGCATTATGGACAAATTCTATGTTTAGTGGTATGCCAGGTTATCTCATTAATGTACAATGGAGCAATGGTGTATTGGCAAATCTTCAAATTGCCATTTCATTTGGATTACCACACCCAGTAAGAATTGTTTATTTATCATTTTTATGTTTCTACATATTATTGCTATCTTTTGGTGTTAGGCCCTACTTGGCCATTGCAGGAGCTTTAGCCTTTGGCCTATCATCTTATAATATTATTGGCATTGGTGCTGGGCATAATTCGAGAATAGCCGCAGTGGCATTTATGCCTTTGGTACTAGCGGGCATAAGAACTGTTTTTAAAGGAAAGCATCTTTTAGGATTTACACTTACTGCTTTGGCAGTTGCGCTCGAACTTCGAGTTGGCCATTTGCAAATAACCTATTACCTATTTTTAATGATAGCAGCTTATGGTATTTCAGAATTGGTGGTAGCGTTTAAAGATAAAACGTTAACTCCTTTCTTTAAAAAGAGTGGGGTTCTAATAGCAGCAGCCATTCTAGGTTTAGCAACTTTTATTGGCTCTTTTTTAAGTACTCTGGAGTACAGCAAATACTCTATTAGAGGCAAATCTGAACTTGCCCAACTTAGTACTGGCGAAAATAAAGATGGCTTAACCAAAGCTTATGCCTTTGAATATAGCCAAGGAATATTTGAACCGATGACCTTGTTCATCTCAAATATTATGGGTGGCTCTTCTAGGCAAAAGCTACCGTTAGATTCAGAAACTGGCAAATTTATGCTAAAACAAGGAGCTAGCAAGGCGCAAGTTGAGCAACAGATACAAGCAATGCCAACTTATTGGGGCAATCAATCCTATTCAGCGCCTTATTATGCTGGCGCAATTATCATATTCCTTTTTGCACTTGGGTTAATTACATTGCCCAAACGGCATGTGATTTGGATAACTACCGTTGCTGTATTAGGCATTATGCTCACTTGGGGAAGTAGTTTTAGTAGTTTCAACTACTTTATGTTCGATTATTTTCCTGGTTATAATAAATTTAGGTCGGTAACATTTGCTATCATAATTCCTATTTTGGCAATGAACTTACTTGGTTTTATTGCACTCGAAAAGTTCTTGCAAAAAGAATGGGATTCGAAAACAAAAAAACAACTAGGAATAGCTTTTATATCAACAGGAGGGTTTGCATTATTACTATGGCTATTTGCAGGTGCATTTGGCTACCACGGAGCAGTGGATGGGCAGTTACCAGAGTGGCTTTTGGCTCCTATTAGAGCAGATCGCCAATCACTTTTGAAAGGAAGCGCCTTAGCATCTTTCTTCTTAATCTTATTTTCTGGAGGAGCTATTTATGCTACATTAATTGGGAAAATAAAACCCTCCATTTTATACCTTACGTTATCATTTTTAATGCTGGTCGATTTATGGTCAACAGATAAGCAATTATTAAACGACAGCAGTTTTAAAAGAAACCCTACCAGGGATTTCTTTCAAAAAACGGACGCAGATAAGCTTATCCTAAAAGATAAGTCTGAGTACAGGGTATTCAACTTACAAAACCCATGGAACGAAGCTCGAACAAGTTATTATCATAACTCTATCGGTGGTTATCACGGAGCAAAAATTAGACGATACCAGGATTTAATCACCAGTGGGCTTATTCCAGAACATGAACAAGTAATTTCAACTTTAAGGAATGGATCCACCGATTTTTCTGAATTGGGCGTACTTAATATGTTAAATACTCGCTATTTAATGATGGGGTCTAGTAAAGATGCGGTGGTTAAAAATGAAAGCACCAATGGCAATGCATGGTTTGTTTCAAATGTTTTAAAAGTAGATTCTCCTGATGATGAGCTCAATAAAACACTTGAAATTGATACAAAAACAACAGCCGTAGTAGATCAACCTAAATTTGAACTAACAGGCTCATTGGCTGCTGATGGCACAGTAACACTTACTAAATATGAGCCCAACCATTTAGTTTATAAATCAAGTAATGATGCCGGAGGTTTGGCTATATTTTCCGAAATCTATTATAAAGATGGTTGGAAAGCTACCATTGATGGGAACGAAGCCCCCATTTTAAGAGCCAATTATGTACTAAGAGCATTAGAAATTCCTGCTGGAAATCATACCATAGAATTTAGGTTTGAGCCGAGTATTTATAAGTGGGCAAACCCTGTAATGATGGCAAGCAGCTGGCTCATCATTTTATTGATATTGGGAACTTTAGCAATAGAATTTGGCTTTATTAGAATTACAAGAAGCCAATGAGTAATGTTTAATTATCAATAAAATATTGAACATTGATAATTAGTAATTGTTAATTGAACATTTATGTGTCTTATATTTTTATCCTATAAACAAAATAAAGAATACCCGCTAATTGTATTGGCTAACCGCGATGAGTTTTACAAACGGCCTACACAATCAGCACACTATTGGGAAGAAAACCCCAATATTTTAGCAGGTAAAGACCTTGAAGGTGGTGGTACTTGGATGGGCATCACCAAAAATGGATATATGAGTATGCTTACCAATTACAGAGATATTGCCAATATAAAATCTAATGCACCTACTCGTGGCAAACTAGTTTCAGATTATTTAAAAGGTGAATTTAGCCCAAAGGAATATTTACTGGCATTAAGCAAAACTGGTAGCAGTTATAATGGCTATAGTTTAATAGCAGGCAGCTTTGATGACCCTTGGTATTACTCCAATTACGATAAAAAAGTAGCACAATTAGGAACAGGTCTTTATGGTTTAAGTAATGCGCTCCTAGATAGTAATTGGCCTAAAATAGAAACTGGTAAATCCACCTTAGCCCCACTCCTATCAAAAGATAATATTGATAAAGAAGCCTTGTTTAATATGATGACAAATGCTGACTTGGCTGAAGATACCCAATTACCAAAAACGGGGCTGCCAATAGAAAAAGAAAGAGCTATATCTCCCATGTTTATAAATATAGAAGGCTATGGTACCCGATGTACAACACTTATAATGGTTGATAAAAATGGACATGTTGATTTTACCGAACGGCAATATGAGCATGGGCAAGCAACGGGTGAAGAGAATCAGTTTACTTTTCAGTTAAGCTCATAACTTGAGCTATACCCCCAGACGAATAATAGAATAATTTGCTTTTCAATATTTAACCTAGCATTCTTGCAACTTAATATGGTTTAATCAATGAGTAAAGCTAAAATAAAAGATCCATTTACATTAAGGGCAATCCGATGGTCGTATCCTAAAATTGAACGCATAATCCCACCGTTAGCGCATAATATTGCGTGGAATTTATTCTTTTCTCCTTTTAGATTTAAAAGGCCTTCAAGAGAAGTTGAAGCATTTGAGACAGCTCGTATCGACTCAATCATTGTGAACAATAAACAGGTTAAAATTTTCGATTGGGGAGTAAAAGGTAATCCAGTTATTGTAATGGTACATGGTTGGAGCGGACGAGCCACTCAATTTTTTAAGCTTATCAAACCTTTAGTAGAAAATGGCTATCATGTGGTGGCATTTGATGCACCTGCACACGGACTTTCTGAAGGCAAGAACACTAACATTAAAGAGTTTTATGAGGTTTTATCTCATATTGAAAATAATATTGGTAAAATAAAAGTTGGAGTTGGCCACTCCTTCGGTGGTGTTTCATTGCTATATGCTAAAAAAGAAGGATTGAATATAGATTCAATTATTATGATTGGTTCGCCAACTATTGGTGAAGATATTTTAACTGCATTTAGAAAAAAAATAAATGCTTCGCCACGTACTTCAATAGCTCTCCGAAAAATGGTGATTAGTAGATTTAATCTTGATTTCGAAGAAATTACAGCCTGCGAACTAGCCAAAAAAATCTCGATTGAAAACCATCTAATTATTCATGATAAAGATGATGCAGAAGTACCTTATCAAAATGCAGAAGCTTTAAAAAGTGTAAACCCGCAGGCCAAATTAATTTTAACCAATGGATTGGGCCATACCCGAATATTACGAGATGATGCTGTTGTAGAAAGCATTTTAAAATTTGTAGATAGTTCAGTAATTCAAGCCGTATAATCGGTTCTTTTATCTTATTTTTGAGCCATAATTATAAGTTATGGAAGAAACTAAAAAACTTGTCTTAAATGATATTCATATTGATTTAGGTGGCAAATTAATTCCTTTTGCTGGCTACAACATGGCCGTAAGATACACGTCAGATATTGAAGAACATATGACTGTTAGAAATGGGGTTGGCGTTTTTGATGTTTCGCATATGGGCGAGTTCTTTTTACGCGGCCCTAAAGCATTAGACCTTATACAAAAAATTACAAGTAATGATGCTTCTAAACTAACTCCTGGCAGGGCACAGTACTCTTGTTTTCCTAATGATAATGGCGGAATTGTAGATGATTTAATCGTTTACAAAATGAGCGATGAAGAATATATGCTTGTAGTTAATGCATCTAATATGCAAAAAGATTGGGATTGGGTAAGCAGCCATAATGATTTGGGAGTTGAGCTAGAAAATGCTTCAGACCAATATTGCTTATTTGCCGTTCAAGGCCCTAAAGCTACAAGTGTGCTACAAAAACTTACAGATGTAAGATTAAGCGATATTAAATACTACCATTTTGCTCATGGAGAAATTGCAGGAGCCAGTAATGTAGTTATTTCGGCAACAGGATATACAGGCTCTGGAGGGTTTGAATTATACGTTAAAAATGAAGATGCAATAAGTGTTTGGAATAATATATTTGAAGCAGGTAAAGAAGAAAATATTCAGCCCATTGGATTAGGAGCTAGAGATACTCTACGTATGGAGATGGGATTTTGTCTCTATGGAAATGACATTAACGATACCACTTCACCATTAGAAGCAGGATTAGGATGGATAACAAAATTTACCAAAGATTTTACTAATTCGGAAGCATTAAAAGCTCAAAAAGAAGCAGGAGTTACACAAAAACTTATAGGCTTTGAAATGATTGATAAAGGAATTCCAAGACATGGTTACATCCTTGAAAATGAAGCAGGAGAAGAAATTGGAAGAGTAACTTCAGGAACTCAATCTCCCATGCTAAGTAAAGGCATTGGAATGGGCTATGTAAAAAAAGAATATTCTTCCGTTGGTTCAATTATTTATGTAGCGGTAAGAAAAAGAAAACTAAAAGCTGAAATTAAAAAGCTACCTTTAGTTAATATTTAACGTCATTACGAAAGAGGTACGACTGAAGAAATCTATTAGAATGTACAGGTTGCTTCATCCTATAGCCAGAGTAATGATAATTACCACGTTAGTAAAGGATTCGCAATGACGATGATTTATATTTAATATTAAACACCTATTTTTTTGATTTTTAGTAAGCACAT
This sequence comes from uncultured Roseivirgaceae bacterium, assembly GCA_964596935.1. Classification (GTDB taxonomy): domain Bacteria; phylum Bacteroidota; class Bacteroidia; order Cytophagales; family Cyclobacteriaceae; genus JAKISE01. The sequence continues at coordinate 13,373 of CAZQWZ010000019.1, read as the reverse complement.
TTTTATAACATTACTTTTTGTATTAATAGGCAGTTTTTCTATTGCGCAAACCTTTATGGTATTAGAAAAAATGGGCGCTAAAAAAAGATATATGTACTATGTAGGTGAACAGATAGAATACCAACTTAATGGCTCTAAATCTCTTGAAAGAGGCATTCTGACAAATATTTTAGACAGTGCTTTTGTATCTAATATTGACACAGTCCAGTTTAGCGCTATCAATACTATAAACATAAGAAACAAAAGAGAATCAGGCATTGTAGATGCAGCAGGACCCGTTTTAATTTCGGCAGGTGTAGTATTGCTGGCCATTGATGCCATAAACAGAGGGCTGATACAAGAAGTAGGTTATACGTGGGATTCTGGAATTGGCACAACTTCGGTAGTGCTTGTTACCACAGGTGCTCTAATTATGATACTGAAAAAGAATAAGATTAACCTAAAAGAAAATGGTTGGTGGCGGCTTCGAAAAGCAGAAATCTATTAATCAAGTTTCTTACGTATGTAAGAGCTCCACACAAAACGGATTGAATTATAGGTATCTCTGAGAGCAACTTCTGCTTGTTTCTTATTAAACCACTCTACCTTTTCTATACTTTCACCTACTTGAGGAGTCATTTTTTTGTCATTTAAACAATCCATAGCATACCATTTTGTGCATTTTAAAATGCGTTTTTTTCTAAAAGTATAGGTATGCCAAGTAGTACAAATTTTTTTTTCTAAAGATACTTTTACGCCAGTTTCCTCCTCTACCTCTCTAATTGCAGCTACTTTAAAAGATTCGTTCTGCTCAAGTTTTCCTTTAGGAAAATCCCACTTTCCTAATCTAAATATCAGTAATGATTCATCTCCTTTTTGAACAATTCCACCAGCTGCATTCATTACTTTAAACAATGACATAAAATCTGCTTTGGCTTCCTTATAGTTATGAGGTCGTATTACAAACCTTATGTTATTAAACGGCTCTTCTACCAACTGAGAAATCAGCTGCCTTACTTGAGGAGCCTCCACATCATCAATAAGTACGTCTCCTGATAGTTCGGTAAGATTAATAGTATTCGACTTAACTACATAATTAAACACTGTAGTGTCAATTGGCTCGTCTTCTTTAACAAACTTTACAGGCGTATCGTTAATAAATAGATTCATAATTAGATCACTTCGAGCCAAACATACTACCAATATTGAAAATGAGCTAGTAACTTTACAGCAAAATTAAAAAAATGAATAAATCTGTTGCCAATCAAGTTGCTGCCTATCTTTTAGAAATTGAGGCCATTAAACTTTCTGTTAAAAAACCTTTTACTTGGGCATCAGGTTGGCAATCACCCATTTATTGCGATAACAGGCTGTCATTATCTTATCCTAAAATAAGAACCTACATAAAAGAGCAATTGGCTGAAAGCATTAAAACCCATTTTAAAGATGTTGAAGCAATTGCAGGTGTAGCAACCGCTGGCATTCCGCAAGGTGCGTTGGTTGCAGAGGCACTTGACCTTCCCTTCATCTACATTCGCTCCAAACCAAAAGGCCACGGAATGACCAATATGATTGAAGGCAAAGTGGTTAAGAAACAAAAAACAGTTTTGGTAGAAGATTTAATTTCTACGGGAGGAAGCTCTTTAAAAGCAGCCGATGCACTAAAAGAAGCCAAGGTAAAAGTATTAGGAATGGCTTCCATTTTTACCTATGGGTTTGATATTTCTAAAACCAATTTTAAAGAAGCTAAAGTTGATGTAATTACACTAAGCAATTATGCCGCTATGTTAGAAGAAGCTGTTGCACTAAACTATATTTCTGAGAAAGATTTGGTATCGCTAAAAGCTTGGAGAGTGGACCCTGCCAACTGGAAAAAATAGAGTTTAATCGCAGAATCATAATGATTATTTTTCTCAAAGTTAGGTAACAATTACACTGTTGATATACCACAATATCTGAACCATTAATTGTGTAAATATTTTCAAAAGGAATACAAAAGTGGCTCGATTAGAACTCTATAATATATTACAACGCCAAATTTAAGGGAGAAGTGCCATACTCTAAATTTTAGCATTATTCTCCTCGGTTAGTTGATTAAGGTCGTTTAGAATTAACATTGTGTTATCTAATATTCTGTCAAGCTCTTGTTCGAAAAACTTATTGGTTTCTATATTCCAAATTGAATTGTTTTTTTCAATTGATTTAAAACTTTCACTCAAAGAAGATATGTATTCTTCTTTTTCATGATCAGTTCTAATAAATATGGGAGGATATAGGTGATACATTAATATCCAATTTTTAGCAACTCTTATTGTTCGTCCATTACCATCTACGAAAGGGTGGATTCTAATAAGCTCATGATGTAAGTAAATTGCTTTAATAATTGGGTTGGAAATTAAAGTTAAATTATAAAACAATGAAGATACTAATCCAGGTACATGGATTGATTCAGGGCAAATATGCGCACCTATTTGAACCAAAGTATCCCTGTATCTATTAGGGTGAATTTGATAAGATTCAGGAGAAACTAATCTAAATAATTGAAACAATTGAATTTCATTTTCAAAGGAGTTCTCATTTTTTATTTCATTCATAACAAAGAGAACAGTCTTTCGTAAGTTCTTTAAATACAGTTTTGCTTCCTCTTCATTTTGAGATTCCATTTGAGCATTTTTAATACTCAATAATTCTGTTAAATTATTTGTATTATTTATAAAAGCATCCATAAGTGCTTTTGAAGATGTTTTTTTACAAAAGGTTATTTTTCGATAAATAGCCTTAGTAGCTTTATCAATCTCTTTGATTTTTGATTCATTTATTTCTATAATATTGGGTGGTATTAGGATCATACATTTTTTGTGTAATAATAGAGATTCGCTTAAACTATGTTCGTTAAGTATATAGCATCTAGGGCAGTAAAAGCACTAAACTTTCAATATTGCACTTAGAAATAGATATTTTGTTCTAACTTTTTTCATCTTTAAAAGACAGTTCTATAAAATTCTACTGGTTTTAAACAGTTTATTTTTGATTAACTGGCAACTACACAATACACTTTAAAACGGAGTGACTCAGTAGCAATATTCTACCTATTTGGCAAATACGATAATTGCACCCTGAATTTTGAATCAATAGCACCCAATTTTTTATAGGCAGCTTCAGAAACTCTAATAATCACTTTAGTATTAACACCTGTATTTGGCAATTTTCCTATAACTCTAACAAATACCATTTGATCGTTCATTTCATTTCTAACCGCTATTAATGCACCAATTTTAGCCGTTCGGTGCAATGCTAAATATTTATTTGTGCTGCTAGAACCATCAATTGTAGAAGCAATTCCCGATTCAATTATTTTTTCAATCTCGTATCTACTGCTCAATAATTGTTGGGTAGTATCAATCTTTGTTGGGTGCACATAGTTTGCATTCTCATCAAAACCCACAATAAGCCGTTGCCCAACACTTAATGAAGTTGACTGTAGCTGATTCCATTTTATAATATCATCTACTGTAATATTATAAATTCGAGCAACGCCATAAAGACCTTCACCTTGTGTAACTACATGCAGTTGATTTCCTTTGTTAGTTATAATAATTGCAGGTTTATCTGTAGTAGCACTCCCAGTAACCTTTAACTTTTGGCCAATAGTAAGATCTGAAAATTTTAAATTATTCCATTTCATAATATCATTAACCGAAACATTATAAATCCTACTTATGCCATAAAGTGTTTCTCCTACCTTAACAATATGATACTCACTTTTAATTGAATTTGTATTAGTTGCACTTCTTTTGCCTGAATAAGGCACCTTAATAACCATACCTATGGTTAAACCTTTTTTAACCTCAGGAGAAATCGCCACAATCTCTCTCATTCTCGATCCATATTTTGAAGCAATGGAATATACCGATTCCCCTTGCTCCACTTGATGAAGCACATATACTTTTCCATCAATCACTTCTGATCCTATCGAATCCATTGGACTGGCTTTTATGTCGGCCATTATGAAAACAAAAAGCACAATTAATAAAATACTAAACTGAGTAATCACATATTCTCTCATTGCATGTAAAATTATATAATTCTTATAGCAACCTGAACGTTCCATTGGTTATTATCACTAATTTTATACTTATGAAACAGATAAAACAATTTTTTATTATAACAATAATTGGCCTCTTAACCATTTCATTGGGCCAAGCCCAAACTAAAGTGCTTAAACTCAATATTGATGCCGAAATTGATCCTCGTATAAATCGCTATATCGAGTTAGGGCTTGCAGCTGCTGAAACTGGCGAATATGATTTAGTAATAATTGAAATGGATACCTACGGAGGTTTGGTAAGCGATGCCAAAGATATTGTTGAAATGTTACTCGATTTTGAAAAGCCTGTGTATGTATGGATCAACAAAGATGCGGCCTCCGCAGGTGCACTTATTTCCATTGCGTGCGATAGTATTTATATGGCATCTGGTTCAAGTATTGGAGCTGCTACCGTAGTTACAGGCCAAGGTGAAGAAGCACCAGATAAATACCAAAGTTATATGCGAGCAACTATGCGAACCACTGCCGAAGAAAAAGGCCGTGACCCGGCCATTGCTGAAGCCATGGTTGATCAAACCATTGAAATTGAAGGCATTACTGAAGAAGGCAAAGTACTCACATTTACAACCTCAGAGGCCATTAAGCACGGGTTTTGCGAAGGCGAAATTAATTCGATTGAAGAAATATTAAGCCAAAATATTGAAGGCGAATATCAATTGGATGAGTTTTCTCCTGGTTTTATAGAAGACATTGTTGCTATTTTTCTAAGCCCCTATTTAAGCGGAGTGCTTTTAATGATAATCATAGGCGGTATTTATTTTGAATTGCAAACTCCTGGTGTTGGCTTTCCTATATTAGCTGCTATTATAGCAGCCGTTTTATACTTTGTACCTTATTATTTAACGGGCCTTGCCGAAAATTGGGAGTTGGTATTATTTATTGTTGGGCTATTACTTATTGCTCTAGAAGTAGCTATAATTCCAGGTTTTGGATTGGCAGGCATTACAGGAATGGCATTTAGCCTTAGCGCATTAGTTCTTGTAATGATAAACAACGATATGTTCGATTTTACATTAGTACCTATGGATAATATTTTAACTTCTGTTACCACCGTGATGACGGCTCTACTGGGCAGTTTTGTACTCATGTTTTTTGGAGGTTTGAGACTTACTAGCTCAAAAATTTTTAATCGAGTTGCACTAACAACAACACAAGAAAAATCAGAAGGCTATTCAGCAATATTTCACGAATCTATGATTGGGAAAGAAGGAGTGGTTCATACCGTATTACGCCCTAGTGGAAAAGTTATGATTGATGACACACTCTATGATGCCCTTACAAGAGGTGGCTATTTAGATAAAGGCGAGCAAGTATCCGTAATAGGAGAAGAAGGGAATTCGCTGGTAGTAAGGAAAGTATAATATCAGTTATATTTA
>CAZQWZ010000019.1:0-7810 GCA_964596935.1 uncultured Roseivirgaceae bacterium | reverse complement strand
AGGAGAAGAAGGGAATTCGCTGGTAGTAAGGAAAGTATAATATCAGTTATATTTACTATAAATTATAGCAAAATAAAATGGACATAACAACCAAATATAAAATGGTAGCTGAAATAATCAACAGCAATGATGAAAACCTGCTGTCATCTATAAAATTTTTGCTAAAGATCGAAAAAAAAGATTTCTGGAATGAGTTAAGTAATAATGATAAAGCAGCAATTAATAAAGGCTTAGAACAATTGGATAAAGGAGAGTCTGTTTCTCATAAGGAGGTTCAAAAGAATATAAAAAGTCAATTTTATTTTTAAATGGGTGTAAAACCAAAATATCAAATAGCAACAAAATTGATTGTAACTATAATGGGAATCTTCATGCCCATAATGCAAGAGATGAAAGAAATACTTTACCAATACGACCGAGACTATGTATTTGATAGTAGCAAATTTGAAAAGCTATTCAATTTTAAACCTACACCTTATTTAGAAGGCATTAAAGAAATTGTAAAATCTGATTATTCAAAAGAAGATAAATAAGCATCTTTGCAAAGATTATTAAATCTATTATCTAACATCTAGTAATCTTATGTCTCAAAAAATGAAAATCCTCGGGATTATCCCTGCTCGTTACCAATCCACTCGGTTTCCGGGTAAGGTTTTGGTTGATATTAATGGTATGTCTATGGTTCAACGGGTTTATGAACAAGCCAATAAGTCAACTTTGCTAGATAAAGTAATTATAGCAACTGAGAGCGAAGAAGTAAAAAAACATGTCGAGGGGTTTGGTGGCAAAGTCGTTCTTACCTCCGATAATCACGTAAGCGGCACAGACCGTTGCTATGAAGCATTAATGCTCCAAAAAGAAGCATATGATTATGTAATTAACATCCAAGGTGATGAGCCATTTATATCACCAACTCAAATTGATGAACTAGCCACCTTATTAGATGCCCGCCTGCCAGACGGGCAGGGCACCGTTGAGCTTGCTACACTTATAAAAAAGATTACCACTAGCTCGGAGTTATTTAATTATGGCGAAGTAAAAACCGTATTTAATAAAAACATGGAAGCCCTCTATTTTAGCCGACAGCCTATACCCTATTGTAGAAATGAAGGTGAGATGGAGTGGTTATCCCACCAAGAATATTACAAACATATTGGCATCTATGCCTATAGAGCAGATATGCTTGAAAAAGTATCTAAACTTCCTGTTTCTCCACTTGAAAAAGCAGAATCACTAGAACAGCTCCGCTGGATTGAAAATGGATTAAAAATTAAACTTGCTTATACGGAACACGAAAGTATTTGCATTGATACTAAAGAAGACCTTGCTAAGGTATTGGCAAATATTGATAGCTTTTTATAAAGAATAATATAATGTACACCGCCCACATGTTGGTAAAAACACCAACTAGGAAAATATTACTTAGTGCTACTTACAGTGCTTTTGGATAAGTACTGTAGCCTCATTATCGCTAACAGCTTTACTTAAAATTTTACAAGCCTCGGCAGTATTGTCTGATTTAATATAGGCATTGGCTAAATCTATTACTAAGTTATCAATCGTTTTATCCATTTTATATGCTTTAGCAAGCATTTTTATTGCCTTTGGCAAATTGTTCTTTTCTAGCTCTAACAGCCCTTTATTACGATATACCCAAGCATTATAAGGATCTGATTTAAGGCTCGTATTTATTAGATATTCTGCAGAATCTAAATTGCCTCGCTTTAAATAGGCGTAGCCCTTATTATTTAAATACCACGCATTATTCTTATCTATTATCAGAGCTTTATTTAGTAGTTCAATGGCTTCGTTATACATCTCTTTTTTAATCGAAATTAAGCTCAAGGTATTATATCCATTAGCTTCTGTGTTATCTAGTTCTAATCCTTTATTTAAATAATAAGAGGCAGAATCAAGCTCACCTTTATGGTAAAACACATTACCTATATTTATCAATGCTTGTGGTTGATTTGTATTTAATTGCAACGAATGTTGAAACTCTTTAATGGCGACATCAAACTTTTTTAGCTTCGTATTTACTAGCCCTTTGGTAAAATATAGGCTTGATGAATCATCCCAAGTTTTATCTAATGCATCTAAATCATCTAGCGCCCTATAATATTGATCTACATCTAAGTAAAGATTAGCTCGTTTAAATTGAAATCTTTCATCCAAGCGATTTATCTCAAGCAATTTATCATACATTTCGATAGCTCCATAAACATCGCCTTTGGTTTCTAAAACTATTGCATTATTTAAATAGGCATCTACGTAAGTGCTATCGGCCAAAATTGCTTCATTATAATAATAAATAGCTTTATCTAGATTCCCCTCTTCAAAAGATTCGTTGCCCTTTAATAAAAAAGTGAGTTTAGCATGCTCTGTTTTACTTGTGCAAGCCGATAAAAGCAATCCTATAACTACAATTCTTACGTATGTCATTTTTAAATTAATATATTTCTGGATATTTAGCAGGATCGACCTCAGCCATCAAACTGTAAATTTTATCAAATACACTTTCAGCATTAGGTTTAGAGAAATAGTCTCCATCTGAACCATAAGCAGGTCTGTGCTCTTTAGCTGCAATTGTTAATGGTGCTGAATCTAAGTATCGATAGCCTTCTTGCTCTTCGAGCACTTTTTGCATCATAAAGGCACTTGCGCCACCCGGCACATCTTCATCAGCAAAAACAACACGGTTTGTCTTTTTAACAGAGTTTATAATACTATGATGCACATCAAATGGCATAAGGGTTTGTACATCAATTACTTCACACGAAATGCCAACTTCATCTAACTGTTGGGCAGCATCCATAATAATTCGGCACATAGAACCATAAGTAATGATAGTAACATCATCTCCCTCTCTTAACACTTCTGGAACTCCTAGAGGCTCTGTATATTCAGCCAAATTCGAGGGCATTTTTTCTTTTAATCGATAGCCGTTCAGACTTTCAACTATTAAAGCAGTATCATCTGATGCCAACATGGTATTATACATACCTGCAGCTTTGGTCATATTACGAGGAACCAATAAATAAATACCTTTCAGGCTATTTAATATCATACCCATGGGCGAGCCTGAATGCCAAACACCTTCTAACCTATGCCCTCTTGTTCGTATAATTAATGGAGCTTTTTGGCCTCCCATAGTACGATATTGCAAGGTTGCCAAATCATCGGTTAATGTGGGTAGTGCATACACCAAATAATCGAGGTATTGAATCTCTGCTATTGGGCGAAGCCCTCGTAATGCAAGGCCTATTCCTTGACCAATAATGGTCGTTTCTCTAATACCTGTATCATCAACACGATCAATTCCATATTTATCTTGTAAGCCCGCAAATGCTTGATTTACATCTCCAATTTTACCCACATCCTCTCCAAAAGCAAGCACACGAGGGTCACGTTCCAAGGCAGCATCAAAGCATGCTTGTAGAATTTGTCTTCCATCTAGTATTTTTGCATCGGCAGCATATTCGGCAGCCACTACCTCAATTTTAAGCGCTGCTTTATCAGATTGGCTATGTAAATGTGAGCCGTAATCGCCTGACGCTTTATTTTCAAATTCTTTAAGCCAATTTATCAAAGCTAGCTTTTCTTCCAAGTCTTTGCCTCTAAGGTTACGTAAAGCATTTTTTGCCGCTTTAACCGAATCAAGTTTTAGAGGGTTTATTGCCGTTGCCAATTCATTTTTAATTACCTCAATTTCAATCCTTTCTGTAGCATTTAAAATTGAGTTAAGAATATTTACTACCGTTGTTTGGGATTCTTTTTCTTCATTTATAAATGCATTCCAAGCATCTTTTTTAGCTTGTTTTGCTAAAGATTTAGCATCTGATTCGATAGATTTTAATTCTGCTTCCGTTGCATATTCATTTTCGAGAATCCATTCTCGCATTTTAATATTACAATCGTGCTCAAGCTCCCACTGCAACCTTTCTTTTGTTTTATACCGCTCGTGCGAGCCTGACGTTGAATGCCCTTGAGGTTGAGTAGCCTCCGTAACATGTACCAAAACAGGAACATGTTTTTCTCGCGCTAATTTCTCTGCTTTTTTATAGGTTATTATCAAAGCTTCATAATCCCATGCTTTAACTGATAGCATTTCAAACCCTTTCTCCTTGGCTGTTCTTTGTAAACCAGCTAATGCTTTTGAGATCGATTGCTTTGTTGTATGATACTCAGCTCCTACCGAAATACCAAAGTCATCGTCCCAAACCGACATAATTACAGGCACTTGAAGTACGCCAATGGCATTTATAGCCTCAAAAAACATTCCTTCTGATGTTGACGCATTACCTATTGTACCAAAGGCTATTTCGTTTCCGTTATTCGATAGCTCATTATATTGATGTAACTCCTTATTTTTTCTAAATAGCTTAGAAGCTAACCCCAAACCTACCAAACGGGGCATTTGCCCTGCGGTAGAAGATATATCTGAGGCACTATTTTTCCTTTTCGTAAGGTCTTTCAAATGTCCCGTATCATCTAGCATTCTACTTGCAAAATGACCGTTCATTAACCTGCCTGCCGAAGCAGGTTCATCTTTAACACTGGTATGTGCATAAAGCTGAGCAAAGTATTGTTGAATAGTTAACTCACCAATTGCAAACATTAAGGTTTGATCGCGATAATAACCAGATCGAAAATCACCCTCTTTAAAAATTTGTGCCAATGCTAATTGTGGCACTTCTTTACCATCGCCAAAAATGCCAAATTTGGCTTTGCCCATAAAAACTTCTTTACGACCCATTATGCTAGCCTCTCGGCTTGCAATAGCTAATTTATAGTCATCAAGAACTTGATATATTTCAACGATCGGTTGTTTGGTTGCTGTATTTTTCAAAGCTATCTATTTAAAGTAGAACAATCCCAACCGATAGTTATCGGGTTATTGGGAGGTATTTGAAGCAGTACCTACTAACAAATTTAATGCATCCTAAGCGGTATTCAAATTACTTTGAGTTACCTCAAAAAAAAATCGTTTAATTATATTTTGCAAAAATAAACAATATGCAAATTTAATTTTGGATCAACATTGGTTTCTTTAATAAAACCAGCTATGATAAATGGTAATCAGAATAAAATTAATTTTAAATATTTTACTCCACTAGGGTGTAACCGGTGTCCTAGTAATTCAAAAATCTCATTGCTATATTTGCTTAGTAATTAAACATTTAAGTCATGATTATAGGTGTTCCAAAAGAAATCAAAAATAACGAAAACCGTGTTGCTTTAACACCAGCTGGTGCTAAAGAATTAGTAAAACGCGGACACGAAGTGTATGTTCAGGATACTGCAGGTAATGGCAGTGGATTTGCTAATTCTGAATATGAAAATGCAGGCGCAAAAATTTTGCCAAGCATTGAGGCTACTTATGAAAAAGCTGAAATGATTATAAAGGTTAAAGAGCCCATTGAATCTGAGTATAAACTGATTAAAAAAGATCAATTACTTTTTACTTATTTCCATTTTGCATCTGGCAAAGTGCTTACCGAAGCTATGATTGAGCAAAAAGCAGTTTGCTTAGCTTACGAAACTGTTGAAACCACCGAAAGAGCCCTCCCTCTGTTAATTCCTATGAGCGAAGTAGCAGGCAGAATGGCTACCCAAGAAGGCGCTGTTTACTTAGAAAAGCCGAATGGTGGCCGTGGCATTTTATTGGGTGGTGTACCTGGAGTTAAACCAGCTAAAGTATTAATACTTGGTGGCGGTATTGTAGGTACCGAAGCCGCAAAAATGGCTGCGGGCCTTGGAGCCGATGTTACGGTAATGGACTTGAGCCTTACACGCTTAAGGTATTTGGATGATGTTATGCCTAAAAATGTACATACCATGATGTCGAACGAATACAATATTCGGGCAATGCTTAAAGAAGTAGATTTAATTATTGGTGCCGTATTAATACCTGGTGCTAAAGCTCCTAAACTTATCACGAGAGATATGCTTAAAGAGATGAGACCTGGAACTGTATTGGTAGATGTTTCGGTAGATCAAGGTGGATGCATTGAAACTTGCGTAGCAACAACACACGAAAATCCTACTTTTGTAATTGATGAAGTGCTTCATTACTGTGTTGCAAATATGCCAGGTGCAGTACCTTATACTTCTACATTAGCTCTTACAAATGCTACACTTCCTTATGCTATTGATTTAGCAAATAAAGGTTGGAAACAAGCTTGTAAAGATAATAATGAGCTTAAACTTGGCTTAAATGTAATTAATGGAGACATTGTTTACAAAGCTGTAGCCGATGCGTTTAATATGCCTTATACAGATATATCGAAGTACGTTAATTAAGCTAATAAACTTTTAGCGAAAGGTGAATTGGGGTTTCCTAGTTCACCTTTTTTATTCGCAGGGCGAAAGCCCATTTGGTTTAATACCCCGACACTTGGGTCTGAAATAAATTAACTTAAAAGATGCTTCGTTCCTCAACATAGAAAAGCAAATAGCATACCTATTTGGAAAAACCCTACGAGTGGAGTTCTTATTTTACACTCTTTCAAACTTAGGTATAGACTCTAAGTTTATCAACTCTCCTCTCTTATCAATTTTAAATGTATAATGGGTTAGCCCATTGGTTAATATAATAATTTTAGCACTCAAAGTTCGATTATACATAGCAACCTGCTCTAAGGTGGACTGGTTAACTTTTACAGAAGGCGCTTTGCATTCTACTAAAATGTATGGTTTACCATTGTTATCATATATAACAATATCCGATCTTTTTAATCTTGAGTTATACACAACACCCGACTCTACTTTTAAAAGCCCTTTAGGATAACCTAAATCATTATGCAAGTAGTGAATCATATGCTGGCGCACCCATTCTTCAGGGGTAAGCATAATTGGTTTCTTCCGAATAATGTCATAAATATATGTATCATCATTATTCGTGGTTATTCTAAACTTGTATGTAGGCAAATTCAAAGTTTGCATATCGCAAATATGCAACACAATTATTTTGCTCGTATTTTTGCAATCAATTAATACCAAATAATATATGATAACAAAGAAAGGCATTGTAGATAATTGGCTAGCCCTTAACCTAGTCGCTCAGTACCAACCCGTGAAAGGAAAGCACCACTAGGCGGTTTTACCAATATGCTCATACATCTTAGCCGAAAGACCATAACTTCCGAAGATGCGGCTCCAAAGTTATCCTTTCATCTCAAACACAGTTCTGTTACTTGTTTTCAAAGAACTAATTCTTATCTTATATCCTCAAGTAACGCAGGACACACAACTAGTTGCAACAACAACTATATTCCATTGGGTTTAATCTCCAAATTCTAATTTCAGTTTGTTTAGCTAGTCCCGTCAAATCTTTGATTTGACAAAGTGTTATTCCTTGATTTGCTAGCAAATTAAAAATTTTTCCTACGTGGGTTATTAAAATTTTGTACCTTTAAAGTCCCTACTGAAGTTTATAGTGGGCGTTAGTCTTTATGGCTAGGCGGAAATCGAAGAAATTAACCCATCAGAGCTAGCTTATTTTTTCACTTTGAACTTCTTTCATTTCGTAATCTTCATTTCGGCTATTCGGACACGCACGAAACTAGCACATCAAAAACCAGCAAACCATTTCGCTTCAAAATTTACTTGTATTAGGGCACTTTCTTTTCGCAATTTTCAGGTTGGCTATGCTGACAATTGAAACGAATTATTGCGTACCATCCTTGTAAATATTGCTTTTAGCCCGCCTGCCTTTTGAACCGAAATCACTGGCATGGTCTGACCGTAATAGCCACGCACAAATCCAGCAGGCAGAATATGTAAAGAAAACCTTCTAAGAAACTCATAT
>CAZQWZ010000018.1:0-22541 GCA_964596935.1 uncultured Roseivirgaceae bacterium | reverse complement strand
TTGCTTTCTTTACCGATGTATGCTGAATTAAATAAAGTGCAAGTGGAGTATGTGGTTTTAGCAATAAAGCATTTTTTTGATTAAACTAAATCAAGTTCTACTTTGAAATTTCATTATAAAAATTCTCATCAAAATTGCTACTATCAAAATTATATTTGGTTGTAATCGAATTTTTTCCATTGTCTCCATACTGTTTTCTTTCTTTCGTGTTTTTGTACAGGGTTAATAGTTTATCAGCAAAATCTTTAGGGTTATTGGCTTCATGAATTAACCCCCACTTATTTTCTTCAATAAGAGATGCTTGCGAAGGGCAATCACTTGCTAAAATGGCTTTGCCATGCATCGCATACTGAAATAGTTTGTTAGCATAGGTAGTGTCGTGGTGTAGGTTTCTTAAAATTGGGCATATACCAACATCTGTGAGATGTACATAATCTGGAAGCAGTTCCTCGTGCTGCCAACCTTCTAAAAATACATAAGAGCTAGCACCTTCTTTTACTATTTCTTGTTGTAATTCAGTATCATCTTTGCTTTTGCCAACAATAATAAGAGCCAAATTAGGGATGGTGTTTTTTAAATACTTTACCGATCTTACTACTGAAATAAGGCCTCTTCGATGACCCGTATCTCCTATGTAAAGCACTTTGAATTTGCCCAAAAACTTTACCTCAATACTGTTGTTATAGGTTTCTTTTATAAAGGCATCATTGGTAAAATTGGGTAGTACTTTTATGTTACTTTCATCAATCTTTACTCGTTCAATAATTTCATTTTTAGCTTCATCAGTTACCACAATAACTTTATCTGATTTTGAAATAAATCCAGTTTCTTTTCTTTTCCAAGTACTAGGTTTAATAAGTATTTTACCCGTCATTGTTTTTAAATGAGGGTAGTACTTCATTATTTCAGGAATATTCTCGTGAATATCAAACACAAGTGGCAAACGGAATGTGCGGTTAAGTTTAAAAACTGTTTGAGCAATTACCATGTTATCTACATGTAAATGAGTAATGTTATTTTTCTCTATAAAGTGCTTTATTTTTTTTCTTATTATCCAGTGGTAAAAAGGGAAAGAGTAGGCAAGTGCAGATAGCTGATATACGATTGGCGGAAAGTAAACTTTAACAAGATTGATTCCTTTGTAGTTAGATACAGTTGCTTCATTTTTTTTATAGGTAACACAAAAGAGGAATACTTCAACGTTATTTTTAATTAAGTGTAGTGCTTGGTTTTCTATTCTTGGGTGCGGTGGATATGCTCCATGAAAAATCATTCCTACTCTAATTTTCTCCATCTTAATACTTTATTGCTTTACCATTAATAAGGTTTTCTATGTTTTCATATACTCGTTTAGCACTGTGGCTATCTTGGTGTTTATGAAATTTGTTTTTCATTTTTTCTCTTTCCGAAAAATCTAGCGTTGGGGTTTCTAAATAATTTTTAATGGCAGTTTTAAATTCAGTAAAGTTGCTCACTTTAGGGCCTGGTGCAACGGTGTTAAAATCGTAATTAAAACCTCGAATTTTGCTGAATTCTTCTAAATCGTATGGTATAAAAATCATGGGTTTATCAACTAGCAACTGGTCGATGTAAACACTACTATAATCTGTAATGAGAATATCAACAAACGGAAGCAGTTGGTTTATTTCTTGAACCACATTGCCATCACATATTCTTAATACATTACTTTCTTCTAAATCATAATTTTTTAACTCGTTTTTATGAATTCGTAATAAGATAATGGCATTATTTGTTTCTAAAAAATTTGTTAATTCATGGCTATTAAAATCTTCAAAAGGGAATAGCTTAGTTTTTCCAACATCTCGCCAAGTGGGTGCATAAAGCAACACTTTTTTACCTTTAATGTAGGGTATTGGTTTAATTACATCGTTGTTTCGATAAAAAGTAAAATCGTTTCGGGGGTATCCTGTAACCCATATATTTTCGAGTTTGGTATGGTAACACCTGCTCATATGTACTTTTTCTTCTTCTGACATTACCACTAATCCATCGAAGTTGCCCAGTACTTTTTTCTTTTGTTTCTCTGTAAGGTTTTGCCCGTCAGTTCCTAGTCTTTTTATAGGAAACCCATGCCAAACATTAATTAGTGGCTTTTTTGTATTTGTGATTTTAAAGGGAGTAATATCCCATAGGCCGTGAGTAATTACATAAGCTTTAGCTGTAATTGCTTTGGCTAAAGCCTTAAAAGAGTAGGCATACAAAAAATGATTAGGATAAGTACTTATGAATTCTTGATAAAGGGATTTGTTTCTTGTAATAAAATAGCCTTTAATTGGCGTATTATTTTTAAGCATATACATAAATAATGCTTTGGAGTTTCCATTAACATTTGTTCCTGCCGAACTTCCAATTAAAATATGAGGGGTTGTTTTGTTGTAAAATAACAAAATAACCCATTGAAAGAATCGAAGAAAAAGTCCGTAAACTTTTATATACATTCTATATTGGTTGTGATTTTATTCAGCTTCAAAACTACTTATATTATTTAGTTGAATTGATATTAAATTATTAAATCAAGGTAAAAATCACAAAAAGAGTAATCGAACAGCTATAAGTATTTGAGAAGGTTATAAATTCGCCACTTTAAAAATTAGATATGAGTGATAAATTTTTTTGGGAAGCATTTTATTCGAATAAAAAGGGAACCTCAAACCCTTCGCCATTTGCTATTTTTTTAATGAAAAATTATGCCATAAAAGGAAGTATGGTTGAATTGGGGTGTGGAAATGGGCGAGATAGCTTATACTTTGCAGAGCAAAATATTTCAGTATTAGGTATCGACCAGTGTAATAATATTGTAGCGGAATTAAATGGCATGGAAATTAAAAATGCTCAATTCAAAGCTGGTGATTTTACCAATTTAGATAATTTGGGAAATTTTGATGTCGTATATTCTAGGTTTACACTCCATTCAGTAGATCAGCAACAAGCCTCATGCACAATGGATTGGGCATATAGATCGTTAAATGTGGGAGGTAAATTTTGCATTGAGGTACGAAGCATTCATGATGATTTTTGTGGAGAAGGAGAAAAAGTAGAAAAAGATGCTTTTGTAACAGATCATTACCGGAGATTTATTCGACTAGATGAAATGGTAAACGAGTTGTTGGAAATTGGCTTTTCAATTGATTATAAAATTGAAGCTACTGGTTTAGCAAAATATAAAAACGAAGACCCATCAGTAATTAGAGTTATTGCCTCAAAATCTTCAATTGATTAGTTCTTTTTTGTAATTCGATTCCAAATTTGACTTACAAGAATATTTACATCACTGCTAGGCTTTAGCCATAATATTAGTCCCCCAAATAAAATGGTAACAAGCGTAGATCGTGCTAAAATATCTAAGTAAGTATTGCTTACACTTGGCAATATCGAGCCTGTGTAAAGGCATACACTTGCGATTAGTATAACCGTAATTGTATGACGAGAAAACGGCTGTAATTTCTCTTTAATTAGCAAAAATAAAAACTTGCCCAAATTGTATAAAAACAGTGCTATGGTAGACCCTATAGCCGCACCTTCAAGCCCATAGACTGGTATTAATAAGTAATTTGCATAAATGGTGAAAATGGTTAGTAAAACTATCAAATAAGTATTAACTCTATAATTTTTAGACATAGCTATTATTTCACCATTTAAACCAGCAGCCATATCAATTAATTTACCTGCACCTACAATTAATACTACCCATTTGCCCAGTACATAAATTTCTGAATTTGGGATTAATGAGAATATATTATCGAGATTGATCCAGATGCCGATATATAATAATGAGCCAATAATTAAATTATTAATGGAGCTTTTTGCATAGATGGTTTTTACTTCAGCAATATTATTTTCTTTGTATGCTTTAGATATAATTGGTGTGCTAATTTGAGCAATAGCCCTTTTAGGCAATTCAATTAATACTGCCATGTAAAAGGCCGTTGCATAAATTCCATTTTCGTGTAGCCCTAGCATTGCACTAACCATAATGCTATCAACCTTACCAATAATTAAAATGCCACTTGCACCTAAAAATGTAAACATAGAGTAGGTTATCATTTCTTTTAAAATTGATTTTTTAATATGTTCAATTTTAAAAGAAAAGGATAGTATTTTATTGCTAAGTAAGTAGGTGAGCAAAATAGAAAAACTAATAAAATAGGCTCCTGCTAATAGGTAAATAAATTGATGGAAGTTGATGGTATTAGTTGCAAAAAGCACAATATCTATAAGTGTAAGTGCCCTTAAAACAACTTCTTTTAAAAAGTTGGGCAAAATAATATTCAGTGATGATTGCGTAAATGCAACCAAAACTTGGTGTAAGGCAAGCAAAATAGATAGTGCTAAGATCAACCCTAAATATTGATTTATTTCAGGAGATTTTTCGCCAAAATATCTGCTAATATCAGGCTCAAAGAATAAATAAAACGAAGTAAATAGTAAGGAAGCTATTATAAATAGCGAAAATATTAAAGTGACAAATTCTGAGTAGTAGTCTTTGCTTTTATATTGAGGAAAATACCGTAATGTAAGTTGACTTATGCCAATTTGCACAAAAGGCACAAGCAATAAAGCGGCATCTTGAAAAGTACGCTGAAGCCCAATTTCTTCTGGACTCATGTACTTGGGAAATAATATAAGTAAGTTTATATAGCCTATAACCACACCTAAATAGGTAAGAATAGTTGATATAAGACTTTGACGGATAATTATCCCCATATGTTCCTAGTAACGTGATTTGTAAAATTGACTGTTATGAAGAGTAAAACAACATTTTAGCTTTTATTTTTAGTTGCTAATGTAGTTTGACATTATTTTAAGATGTTCAAATATCCTTTAATTGAATTTTCAAAACAACTTGTATTTATTATGTAATAGTACTGACCGCTCGCAAGTGATTCTCCACTGAACTCATTATTATAATTTGAATTTTCGTACACTTTTACTCCATGCCTATTGAAAATCTTTACTTCCGAATTGAAAAATAGTTCTCCTATCTCAAATCTATCATTAAAGTTGTCATTATTAGGTGTAATCACGTTAGGAATAGTTGACCCCTTCTCTGATAAATCTATTGATTCTAAATGGAGTGTTTCTATTTTAATGTTGATCTTCCAATTCACAGAAAAACATTTATTGCCTGATAAAATTGAGTATGTAACTGGTTTATTAAAATCATTAATGGACTCATTGCTTTCTTGAATAATATCGTTTACAATAGCAATTGATCCTTCATAAAGTGTGAATGAGGTTTTTAGAGAAGATAAATCAGCATTACAAGGAAGGTAAATAATAACTTCATATAAATTATGGTTAATGATAGTTTTACCTACTTGATTTACAGTATTAAAACTTAGTATATTTAGAGAATGATCAATTTCTTCTTGATCATTAGACTCTAAATTGATGTTGACCGTCCAATTGGTTTTACTACATTTTGTTAGGTTACTCAGTAAGTAAATTACGGAATTGCTAAAATCATTGGATGTAACTCCACTTTCTTGTAATAAACCATTTATGTAAG
Organism: uncultured Roseivirgaceae bacterium; assembly: GCA_964596935.1. Taxonomy (GTDB): domain Bacteria; phylum Bacteroidota; class Bacteroidia; order Cytophagales; family Cyclobacteriaceae; genus JAKISE01. Next base: position 17,011 of record CAZQWZ010000018.1, on the reverse strand, counting down.
AATCTACATCGTTAGTTAAGTTGAAATTGGGAGTGATTTGTTTAAGATCAGTATCGCATGAAACAATAATATTTATGACATTGTTTACGTAATCTATGTCATTACTGATTTCATTGGGAATATTGAAGGATAAAAATTGTTCTTCTCCAGACGCATCTCCAGTCCATCCATCATAATTGAAAAGGAGGCCTATTTCATTTTGTTCAAGAGCTCTATCATATATTAAAAGGTCATCCATCAAGCCAGTAAAATAGCGACCTCCTAATGTTCTTCTTCCGATTAGTATCCGATTACTATTTATTGTATTGCAGCTTGAAACCGTATTATCAACTGTAGTACCAAATAATAGTCCATCTTGATAATATTCTAGGGTGCTTCCTCTTTTTAAAAATACTAAATGATGCCACTCGTCTGATGAAATGTAACAGTCTCCTGTTATTAATGGGTTGTGATTGCAAGTTTCAGTATCATATCGCAGGTTGAAAATCCTATGTTTTCTTTCTTCCGAAGCATTTTTATTCCAGTATCTTATGGCATAGGGGTAAGGCATGGTTCTTAGTGCATTCCATTTACCAATAATCTCATTGTTATGTCCACTCAAATCATTTTGATTTGATGAAATATTAACCCAAATGGATATAGAAAAGTCTTCATTGTAACCAAAGTCAAGTAATTCATTACCTGCTATCTCAATGTAATCATTAACTCCGTCAAAAGAGTATGCACTGTTAGAGTTATCAAACCTATCATTTGTTAATGAAGCTCCTTGTACAGTTCCATGGTTTGTGCCAATAATATCATTGGCGCTCCCATTAAACTCATACTTGGCAACCAACCCATTATTTAAATCTTGAGCGTAGGCAGAATATGTTATAGAAAGAAAAAGTAATAGGATATTGAAAGTACTAGTCATATAAATCAACCCCCAATACTGCTCATTGATTCTGAAATAGGATTTGTTTGATTGGCTTCTGCCACATGTCCATCTTTAAATTTTTTGCTGTAACCAGCTTTAATGGCTTCGCAAATCATCTTATCTGATGAGCCATCAGTTAGCATTCGTTTTATATCAAGCACTCCATCGTCATAAAGGCAGTTTTTCATTTGGCCTGTAGCAGTTACTCTTATGCGGTTGCACGAGCTACAAAAGGTGCGTGTGTGCGATGCAATAATGCCAACTTTACCTTTATGTCCTTCAATTGTATATTCTTGGGCAGTGGTTCCATCTTCAAAAGGGATGGAGCTAATTGCTGGCAAACCACTTGTTAGCGTTTCTAGTATTTTACTATGATTAAAACCGATCGTGTTTCTAGCTCCTGTTCCATTAAATGGCATTTCTTCGATATACCTAATGGTTACATCATCGTTTTTTGTAAGCATAGCCATGGGTATAATATCTTCGATGTTTTTGCCTTCCATCACTACCATATTAATGCTAAGCTTTATGCCAGCACTTAATACGGCATTATAAGTTTCCATTGCTTGGTCAAAAAAGTCTCTGCGAGTAATTTCTGCAAATTTGGCTTTATCAAGCGTATCTAAACTAAGGTTGATAGAGGTGATTCCTATTTCTTTTAAAAAGGGTACGTGCTTACTAGCAACGGCACCATTGGTAGTAATTGCGATTTTACCTAAACCATCAATTTTAGTTAGTCTTTTTAAAAAACCATAGAAATTTCTTCTCACAAAAGGTTCGCCACCTGTTAATCTAATTTTATTAACTCCAAGCTCGACAAAAATGCGAGTTAGCCTTAGCATTTCTTCGTACGAAAGCAAGTCTTGGCGCGGCACATAATCAATACCTTCGGCAGGCATACAATAGAAGCACCTAAGGTTGCACCTGTCGGTTACTGCTAATCGCAGGTATTCTAGTGGGCGTCCAAAACTATCGATTAACGGATTACTCATAAATCAAAGTTAATTAGTCAGTTGATAAGAATTACCTATTCATCGCTTCCAATCTTATTTTTGTGAGCCTATTTTTTGTATCTAATGGAAATTCGGCTTTCATCATCCAATCATAATAGGAAGATTCTCTTTTAAAAACTTCGGTTACCAATTTTCCTTTATGTTTTCCAAAATTGAACACAATATCATTGTCTTTATTATAGGCTAATCGGCCTGCTAAATCAACCACATTATTAAAGGTAAGTTGATGCAGGGTATCCATATTGTTTTCTATAATTCCAATTTTTTTACCAAGGTTATTGGTTACTTCCTGACCATTATATTTTACTATTTGGGCTTCGAGCACATCTAGCGTGGCAAGTGTATCGGCCTCAGCACCGTGGGCGCCAACCAGTTCTTTATTGCAATAAAATTTGTAAGCAGCAGAAAGTGTGCGTTTTTCCATCATATGAAATATGCGTTGTGCATCAATCATTTTACGATTGGTAACATCAAAATCCACGTCTGCTCGCAAAAACTCTTCTGACAAAATGGGCACATCAAATTTTATAGAGTTAAAGCCTCCTAAATCGCAACCTTCTAACCATTTGCCAAGATTTTTTGCTACTGATTTAAACGTAGGGGCATCTTTAATATCTTCATCATAAATGCCATGGATTAAACTTGTTTCAATCGGAATAGGCATTTCTGGGTTAATGCGCATTGTTTTAATTTCCTTTTCTCCATTAAGGTTTACCTTAACAAATGAAAATTCTACAATACGATCGTTGGCAATAGATGTGCCTGTGGTTTCTAAATCGAAAATAACCAGTGGATTTTTTAAATGTAATGACATACTAAGATAAAAGAGGTTTAAAATCGAGCCCGCCAAAATTGCCAGAACTCATTAATAATAGGTTTGTATTTTCTTTATTGATTTTTAGCAATTCTGCTTTAAGTTCCTTACTTGAATTAACTATAATCAATCCTGATTTAGCAAAAGCAGTTTCAATATCGGTATTAGATACAGGCTCAAGGTTTTTTATGGCAATTGCCTGCGGGTCAACAAATACAATGGCTGTGTCGCACTTATCTAACGTTTTGTTATAATGAGGAAGAAAGCCTTTATTAAGGCTGCTATAGGTATGTAATTCGAGCACTCCAACAAGAGACTTTGAATTATTTTGTGCTTTTACTGCTTCAGTAGTTGCTTTAACTTTAGAGGGTGCGTGGGCATAATCTCGGTACACTGTAAAGCTGCCTTTCTCCATTAGCATATCTAATCGCAATGAGGGCAATTCAAATGATTTGATGGCTTCGAAAAATTCATCTTCATTTACCCCTAAACGAGCAAGTGCTTCTTTAGCAGCAGCCATATTGGATAAATTGTGCTTGCCAAACACCTTAATTTCCAACTCTCCATTGCTTGTTTTTAGATATGTAACACCATTTTTAATGCTATGCTCTAAGGTACTAAATGGTAAATAGTTTATATCTAATCCTTCTATTGAGCCAAGTTTTTTTACTTTTTTGTCTTCATCATTATAAACAAGCGAACCTGCTTTAGGAGTTGACATAACAAATTTTCTAAACTGCTCATCATAGTCTGCTTCGGTTTTAAACACATTTATATGATCCCAAGCAATGCCACTAATTATACCAATATGATGTTGATAACGTAAAAATTTAGGAGTAGGGTCAATTCTAGAGGATAGGTATTCATCTCCCTCGATAACTATTATGGGGGCATCAGAAAGTTTTACTCTGTTATCAAAACCTATCACATCTGCACCCACTACATAATCAAACTTTTTGTTGCAGAAATTAAGTACGTGCATCATCATAGCCGTAATGGTGGTTTTGCCATGGCTGCCACCCACTACAATGCGTTGCTTATTTTTACTTTGCTGATAAATAAATGCTGGAAAAGAATAGATAGTTAAGCCTAACTCTTGTGCTTTTAGCAGCTCAGGATTATCCTTTTGAGCATGCATGCCTAATACAACAAAATCTATTGCGTTGGATATATTAGTTACATCCCATCCTGACTTTACATGCAAGCCTGCATTTTCTAACGCAGTTTTTGCAGGATCAAAATATTGATCGTCAGAACCGGTTACATTAAAACCTTGATATTTAAGAGCAATAGCAAGTGCGTGCATAACGCTACCGCCCATGGCTATTAGATGTATTTTCTTTGTGGCTTGCTGCATAATTTCAAAAATAGAATTACTAATTGGCAATTAATAATTAATAATTGGCAATTATCAATTAGTAATTCAAAATATGCGATAAAATTTCTAAAGTTGAACTCAGGTTAACTAGTCACAAGTCATTCTGAGAGCGGAATTTTTAAAATAAAATCAGCGTAGGGAAATGACATTTTTTAGTATCGTCATTGCGAATCCTATCATTAATTATAATGTTTCTAATAGTGTAAATGGGATGAAGCAATCTGTTCATTATTTAATAAAATTCTAATTTTTAGCAATAATTTTATAGTGCTGATAATCAATTTATTACAAACTACGTCAATGGTAATTTAATTCATAATCCTTATAATTATGCAAAAAAACCTAAAATCAAATTTGAGGCATCACTTTTATAAGGAGATAGGTAGGAGCTAAGTCCTAAAAGCTAAAGCAAAAATGTTTAATATTTTATAAAACCACCCCTGCAAGTCACTCCGTAGGAGTCTTAACCATATAGAAGGTCTTTCTAAATGGTTAAGATTTCTTCACGTTGTTACGAAATGACGTTTTTTTGAGTTTTTAATAAATAGCAACATGTATTTATCAGAGAATACAAAATTGCTTTACTAGTTAGAATTTAGCTATACATAGTAGTTTTATTCTTCATCAAAAAGTAAGCTATTAAGCAAGTTTTGCAATTCTCGCAATGTATTTGAATCATTTTGAGTTTTTGCCAATTTAATTCCTTTTTCCAATAGTATTTCTGCATCCTCTTTTTTTGATGCATCAATTAATAGCTCTGCTATTTGGTAATAAGTGGCCAAATAATCAGGAAAATGCTCGAGTAAATGGGCTAGATGAGATTGGCACTTCAAGAGATCTATGGACTTATATTCCATGGCAACCGCATACCAATTAAAGGGGTCTTCAGGTTCTTCTTTTAAAAAAGATTCTAGATTCAATAAGCGTTCATTATTCATAAAATATGTTTTTATATACAAACTCATAGGGTGTCATTGCGAATGTAGTGAGGTAATCTCTTATTTTAGTTTAGAGATAACTTTCCCGAAAAAACGGGACAGGCTGTTCCTCGCTATACCGATAATTGTGATGTTAGTAAATGTAAAAATCAATCCAAATTAACTAACTTCGCACCACAAATAAAGTTTAATTAGTTAAGTATATATAAATGAAAATACTAGTATGTATATCTCACGTTCCTGATACCACTTCAAAAATTGCTTTTACCGATGGGATAAAATTTGATACAAATGGTGTTCAGTATATAATAGGCCCTTACGATGATTACGCAATTGCTAGAGCAATTGAACTTAAAGAATCGAATGGGGCTACAGTTACCGTACTAAACGTAGGTGGTGCAGAAACAGAGCCTACCATTAGAAAAGCACTGGCAATTGGGGCTGATGATGCCATTAGAGTAAATGCAGAACCAACGGATTCATTATTTGTGGCTCAGCAAATTGCTAACGTAGCTAAAGATGGTGGCTACGATTTAATATTAATGGGAAGAGAATCTATTGATTATAATGGAGGACAAGTACACGCCATGGTTGGAGAAATTTTAGGAATCCCTTCCATATCTCCCATAATGAAATTAGATATTGAGGGAAATTCTGCCAAAATGAGTAGAGAGATAGAAGGAGGGAAAGAGTTTTTAGAAGCGGATATGCCTTTTGTGGCAGGTTGCCAAGAGCCCATTGCAGAATGGAAAATACCTAATATGCGTGGTATTATGACGGCCCGAACAAAGCCTCTAAATGTGGTTGAACCTGTTGCAAACGAGGCATCGGTTAACTATCAAAAATATGAATTGCCTGCTGCTAAAAGTGGCGTAAAAATGGCTGATTCTGTTGACCAATTGGTTGATATGTTAAAGAATGATGCCAAAGTTTTATAATTCAATTTTAAGAAATTTTAGTTATGTCAATTTTAGTAGTAGTAGAATCCTCAGAAGGAAATATAAAAAAAGCATCACGCGAAGCGGTAAGTTATGCAGCTCAAATGGGAGGCGATGTAATTGCCCTTATTTTAGGTGAAGCGCAAGATGCTGCCTCATTAGGAAATAATGGAGCAAGTAAAGTAATTCAAGTAGCAGGTGATTTTAAGTCCATTCAAGAATCAGCTTCAGCAGTATCTGAAATAATGAATGCAAATGGTGCAGATGTTCTTGTGTTAGCACAATCAGCGAAAGCAAGCGCCATTGGCGGCAGAGTTACTGTTAAACAAAATGGCTCTATGGCATCAAATGTGGTTGCTTTGCCAGATACAAGCAATGGTTTTACGGTTAAAACAAACATTTTTTCGGGCAAAGCATTTGCAAACCTTACGTTAAATAATGATAAGAAAATTCTTGTAGTAAGTAAGAATACAGTAGATCTTAAAGAAGATGGGGCAGAAGTTTCAGTAGAAGCAGGTTCGGTAACTATTGCTGATTCTGATAAAAAAATTACGGTTACAGGAGAAGAGAAAGCCACAGGAGATGTATTGCTAACAGATGCCGACATTGTGGTATCTGCAGGTAGAGGACTTAAAGGGCCTGAAAACTGGGGAATGATTGAAGACCTTGCAAAAGCATTGGGTGCTGCTACTGGTTGCAGCAAACCGGTTTCTGATATGGATTGGAGACCTCACTCTGAGCACGTTGGCCAAACAGGAATTAAAGTTGCTCCAACTTTGTATATCGCTATAGGTATTTCAGGGGCTATTCAGCATTTGGCAGGAGTTAACTCATCTAAGTATATTGTGGTGATAAATACAGATGAAGAAGCTCCATTTTTTAAAGCTGCCGACTATGGTATCGTTGGAGATGCATTTGAAGTTATACCCAAATTAACCGAAGCTATTGAAGCTCTTTAATTCGATAATTAGTGGATAAAATAAAGTTAAAAATTTTAGGGCTTTCGTCTAGCCAGTCACAAAGCGGATCGTTTGCTTTGGTTCTTGGAGAAGAAAACGGGGAGAGACGATTGCCCATTATTATTGGAATGTTTGAAGCACAAGCCATTGCTATTGAAATTGAGAAAATTATTCCCAATAGGCCGATGACTCATGATTTGTTTAAATCGTTTGCGCATCAATTTGAATTTACGGTTGAAGAAATAATTATTTACGACCTTAAAGAAGGTGTTTTCTTTGCTCGTATAGTTTGTAAAAATGCCCACCTGCCGGACGGGCAGGGCTCTAAAACCATTGAAATAGATTCTCGCCCTTCAGATGCTATTGCCATTGGGCTTCGTTTTGGTGCTGCTATGTACACCTACGAAAAAATATTAGATGAGGCAGGGGTTGTTTTAACAGATGATGATGAAATTGATTTGAAAAAATCATCTAATGACCCAAGCATTATTGAAGAAGTGGTACCTGAGCCAATTAAAAAGAGGACTCAAAAAACGATTAAGGACTTCTCAATAGAAAAGCTAAATAAAATGCTTGCCGATGCTTTGGATAAAGAAGACTATGAACAGGCAGCAAAAATTAGAGATGAGTTAAGCAAGCGGAATTAATTCTTTTGAGGTTTATTTTTAAGAACAAATAATAATAAAAAAATACCTGTTGCCAATAGTAAATGGCGAATTGGGTATTCTTCAGAAATTGATTGTTCAAGTATAAGCAAGATAAGATTACCCATAACAAGAATAGTTGCTAGTATTGATAGTATAATATATAGATGTTTATTCATATCTAAATTTATTCATATTCGTAAAATTGACCAATTGGCAACTCCATTGTTCCATCACTATCATAGTTATAAGCAGGTTTAAACTTTGCGCCTATAATAACTTCATCGCAGATGTATGAATAATGCGAATGTGGTAAGTATCTCTAATATTAGATCATATACCGATTTTTCTAATATTAAACGGTCCATCATAATTAATGAGTCGCTTGGTTTTTTCTTTATATTTTGATCTATGACCAGGATCATTTAATTGAGTAGCCATTTTCTAAATTTACCACAAAAAATTAGTTCAATTTGCTTTTTTAGATTGCTAAAGATTGTTTTCGTTCTTACCTTCAATTTTAAATGTAGTTGAAATTTAAATAAATAGCTATGAATAGGACTTTTCTACTTCTTATAATGCTTATTGGGTTTTCTTGCAGTGTTGCCCAACAGGAGGTTAAAACGTATGTAATAGGGCAGGTTAAAACCGAGCAAGGCGAAATGTTGTTTTGGTTATATAACGAAACTCCAATTCATAAGGAGAGTTTTGTAAAGTTAGCAAAAGCTAATTATTGGGATTCACTTACATTTAATAGGGTAATTGAAAATTTTGTAATCCAAGGTGGTTGCCCAGATACGCCTGCAGGTTTCAGCGATTCTCCTTATCTATTAAAACCTGAATTTAACGATAGCATAAAACATATTTATGGAGCCGTAGGAGCAGGACGAGATGATAACCCAGAAAAACTTTCTGCTGGTTGCCAGTTGTACATTGTGCAGAACAAAGAAGGGCTACCGAGGCTAGATGGTAATTATATGATATTTGGGCAAATATTTAAAGGATTTGATGTGTTGGATGCCATTGCATCCGTTGAAACGGATAGCTTAGATATGCCTCTAAATACAGTAAACCTTGATATAAATCTGATTTTATTAACAGAGGAAGAACTAGTTGAATTGGGGTATAAGTTTAAAGATGAAGTTGCTAATTAGGGTTAAGTTCTAAGTAATACAGCTAAAAGTACTTATTATTCCATTAAAACACCCCTGCAAGTCATTCCGCAGGAATCTTAGCCATGTAGCCAATTACTATAAGTGGCAAAGATTTCTCCGTTGCACTACGAAATGACGCTCTTTGAGTTTTTAGCAAATAACAATATGTGTTTATCCTAAAATACAAAATTGCTGTACTATTTAGAACTTAACCCTAATTAGTTATATACTTTTTCAATCAAACTTTCATCTAGCCACTTGCCCCATTCTTTATCATAGGCATGAACTTTGCGGGTTTTTTTGTTACTGTTATTTAGGATTGGCTTTTTATAATTAACCCACCCGAAAAGACCACCAACCATATTGGTAACATTTGAAAAACCATCGGCCTTAAGCTTTTCGGTAATTTTTTCGCTTCTATACCCTACAGAGCAGTACACAATAATTTGCTGGTTCTTACCCAACCCTTCAACTCTTGTTAAATCAAAATCATTAAACCCAACCCATTGGGCGTTTTTAATTTTGCTTATTTCATACTCATTTAACTCTCTTGCATCTAAATAGGTAATTGCAGAATCGTAAGAAATATCTTTTGCATTTACCTCTGCAACTGTATGAGACAAAAGGTTTGATACCATTTTGTTAAACTGCTTTTGTTTATAGCCTTGCCCATGTATTGTTTGGCTTATTAGTATAAACAGAATTGAAATTAGATTTAATTTTAGTTTAGCAGATGTCATTTTTTTAAAGTTTAACGCAAAACTATCGTATGCCATGTGCTAAAATAGGTGATAATTGTTACAATAATATAATAAAAATAACGGCTAGCATTTTGCTAAACCGCTATTAACTCTCACTTTCTATCTTTAAAAGAGTGTACTATCTATTCAACCGCAAAATCTAATTTGCTTGTATTTTCATTGCCTAGGTGATCAACTGTTCGAATCTCAATTGAAATATTAGAATAAGTTGCAAAACCAATTGGGCTTACATACGATTTTTCTGTTCCTCCATTAATTTTATAATATACTTTTTTTACACCAACGTGCTTATCGGTTGCTGCTAGGTATAGTTTGGCATCTTTAGGGTAAATAACTAATTTGTTGCCTCTTACTGTTTTTGAGCCAATTTTATCAACGCTAAAGTTGTGGTTTATTACAGGAGCTACGTTATCAATAAACACAACCTGAGCTATTACATCAGATTCATTATTGACGTTGTCAATGGTTCTCATATTTATTTTTCTAACACCATCGCCAGAAAGCGTAAATTTAGAATCAAATTCTTTTTCAATACCATCAACCATATACTTTACCGATTTAACGCCTGAGTCGTTCCAGCGGGCATCTGATGTAGAAATTATGAACTCAGAGGTGCTTTGCACAAATAGCGTATCCTTACGAGTGTATTTAGAACCTTTTACACTGTACGAAATAGAAGGAGCTTTGCCATCTACAAGATATTCTTTCCAGATAACTTTACTCTTGTTTTCTACTTTGTCGTATCCGAAATAGCTAATGGTGTGATAGCCATCTTTACCAACACTAATTTTTTCAGTGTAGAGCGCATATCCTTTTTTATCTTGGTTTTTAAGTATTTTCTCTAAGCCTGCTTTATTATCTGTTCCAGATAAATCAATATTTGCACGCTCTGAAACATAGGTTTTGCCATTTTTATCAAATACGTCTTGGTTAAAGTCTAGCGTTAGTTCCGGGCCACTTTTATCAAGAAATATTTTGTATTGTTTTTTTGCTTCAGTATTTGCAACGTTATCAGTTGCAAAAAAAGTTAATGTATGTTCACCTTCTGGTAAGTTACTAAGACCTATTGGACTATAATATCTTTTACCTGTGCCATCATCCCACAAATATTCAATCTTATTAACGCCCGATTTTTTATCATTACTGGTAAGTTTTATTAATGTTTTTGGTGATAAGATATTATTGACACTATTGCCAGAAAGTTCAAAATTGGTTGTTGGAGCTGTGGCATCAATATCAAATGATGTTGATTTATCACTTGCAGCATCGTGCAATTTTTCTACGTTACCCACTTTATCAACAGCATAATACTTTAGCTCCCAGCTCTTTTCAGTATTAATTACTACGGCAGAGTTATAGGGTAAAAAATCTACAGTAGTTGCGTAATAAATTTTATCTACACCGCTTGTTTGGTCTAAGGAGGTGAGTTCTACTTTAAGATCGGAACTATAATAGGTTATGCCATTAGTTATTTTTTTGCCAGTTGAAATAAAATGGGCTTTAGTTATAGGAGCAAGACCATCCGCTTCAACTGGCCAAACGGCATCTCTTTTGGGGTATATAGTTTTTCCAGCTTCATCTACCGCCCAACGGGATCTAATGAAGTTTGTACCTTCGGTATCAAGATAGAAAGGTTCTTTGTCTTGCTTATCTTCTTTTAATAGATGTCCGCTTCCATCTTCTGACGAAGAAGATAACGTAATATATACTGGAAGTTCTTTGTTCCAATAAATTTTCCCATCATCGCCAACGATGGTCTTTTTTTCGTGTGTGATGTCTTGTGCAAAGCAACTTGCAGCTAAGCCAATGATTGCCAAAATAGAAAGAGAGTAGTTTTTCATTACATGTTAAGTTTAATTGTTTAAACAATGTTAATAACTAACTAAGGAGTATAATATGGTGCTTTATCTTATAGGCAATGCATCAAAATACTGACATCCTATATAGGTAATATTACGGAAGTTTAAAATTGATTTTCAGGTAGTCTATGAAAGTGAATTGGCTATAAGTGCTTGATAATTAATTGTATATGTTTTTGTTATCAAACCAATAGTTAACTACGACTAAATAGTGAGATGCTCCAGCGAATCAATTTCAATTTAAACGACTTCGGTTTAAAGACTTAATAAATTGTAATTCGCAACAACTTATAAATTATGTAAAAGCAATAATTAAACGTATTTTTCTGATTCAAACCACTTAATCCTAATTATGAAAAATATTAAACTAACAATAAGAGTTGCACTTCTTGTTTCATTATGCAATTACTCTTTTGCCCAAACTACGGATAACGCTTTATTCTGGGAAGTATCAGGAAATGGGCTTAGTAAACCATCTTATATATTAGCAACGGTTAAATTTATGCCATCTGATAAATTTAATATTAGTGATAATGTTGAAGCTAAATTGCACGATTGCGAAATATTTGCCACCGAAACATTGATGGATCATCACGCACGGCACGAACTAAACAAAGCAGCTCATCTGCCACATCACGAATCTATCAAGGATTATTTAAGTGAAGAAGACTTTCTTCGATTAGAAAAGCTGTTTGATGAAAAATTAGGAGTTAAAAAACTGAAATTCGAAACGGTTTATAGCCAACTTAAACCTGTATTACTTTCAGTTACAATTACACGACTTTCGCTTGGTAAGCAAGTAAAATATATGGAGATGGAGCTAATGAAAATAGCTAAAAAGGAAGATTTGGTAATAACTGGGTTGGAAACAGCTGAGCGAGAAATTGCTGCAATGGAAGAATTTGATATTAAATCCCAAGTACATGCTTTATTGCATACAATGGATAATTACGAAGAGCAGATAGCTGAATATCACGCAATGATAGATGCTTATTTGGCTGGTGATTTGCACAAAACACTGGAATTTACCTTGCATCCATCCGAAGAGAATGAAGCCTTTAAAAGGAGCTTTTATTATGAACGCAACAAGGAATTTATTCCTCACATGGAAAGTTTAATGAAGAAAGGGAAGACGTTTTTTGCGATTGGAGCTGGACATTTGGCAGATAATCATGGCATACTTTATTTGTTAAAAGTGAAAGGTTATACACTTACATCTATTAAAAATTAGTAGTTGATTACTACATTAGATGGAGCTTCTTTCTTTTTTAGAAAGAAGCTTTTTTTGTGTCATTATCTTACGTTTTATTCGAGTTTTCTCTTTTGATGTTAGAGCTTTACAAGTTCGTTTAAACTATTATAATTACACGGCAATAATTTATTAATGATTGATTTTTCCAACCTTCAACTAAAGCAATTACAGCGTCTTTCAATTTCTACTTCTATTGTTCAAAATCAAATAGAAAAGTTTAAAAATGGATTTCCGTTTTTGCCAATAAACAGACCAGCAATAATTGGAGATGGCATAATGCAGTTAGCAGAGCCTGATTTAGCTAAGTTTATTGCTTTATACGAAAACGAAATACGCACTAAGTCGGTAGTTAAATTTGTACCCGCTAGTGGTGCGGCAAGCCGAATGTTTAAAGAACTATTTTCGTTTGTTGAAAGTGAAAATAATTCTATTGAAGACAATAAATACATTTCTAAATTTATAGAACATGTATCCTCTTTTGCATTTTATAAACTCCTTGCCAACAGCTTTATCAAGAAAGAAAAAAATCTAAACAAGTTGCTTCAAGAAAAGAAGCACGTAGAAGTTATTAACGAATTAATCTCTACCGATGGGTTAGATTATGGTGGTTTACCCAAAGGGCTTCTAAAATTTCATACGTATGACAAGGAAATAAGAACATCACTTGAAGAGCATTTTGCAGAAGGAGCCTTGTATGCCGTAGGCACTGATAATATGGTAAACTTGCATTTTACTGTAGCACCAGAACATCAACAACTATTTGAGAATAAAGTAGCTGAGGTAAAACCTATATTCGAAAACAAATTTGGAGTTAAGTATAACGTTACTTACTCACAGCAATTAAAATCTACGGATACCATTGCTGTAATAATGGATAATGCCCCTTTTGTGGAGGAAGATGGATTAATACTATTTAGACCAGCGGGCCATGGGGCTTTATTAGAAAACCTAAATTCGCTAAAAGTAGATTTAGTATTTATTAAAAATATAGACAATGTTGTACCAGATAGGCTAAAGGAAACCACAGTAAGGTATAAAAAAGCCATTGGAGGTGTTTTGTTATCCGTACAGCAAAAAGTGAAAAATGCTCTTATACTACTGAATGAAAAAGATACTCTAAAATCAATTATTGATATTAAGAACTTTATTGAACAAGAGTTAAATATTACATTTAATAATGATTTTAAATCTTATACGATTGCAGAGCAAACGGATTATCTTAAACGTATCTTAAACCGACCCATACGTGTGTGCGGAATGGTTGAAAACACAGGTGAGCCAGGTGGTGGCCCTTTTTATGTAGATAATCCTGATGGTTCTATTTCGCTACAAATAGGAGAGGCCTCACAATTAGATTTAACTAATGAAGAAGTTAATAATAGCCTTAAAAATGCTTCTCATTTTAATCCGGTAGATTTAGTATGTGCTATCACTGATAGTAAAGGAAAGCCATTCAATCTCTTAGATTACCGAGATGATGACACAGGCTTTATAACCATTAAATCTAAAAATGGTAGGGACTTAAAAGCACAAGAACTGCCCGGTTTATGGAATGGGGCTATGGCAAATTGGATAACCTTATTTGTAGAAGTGCCTCAAATTACCTTTAACCCTGTAAAAACGGTTAATGATTTGTTAAGAGAGGAGCATCAGTAGGTGTAAAATAGATTAACTAGCTTGCTTATGATTCTGCCTATGTTGTTGTACCCATTGCCCAGCCGCTTTGGTGGTAGAAAATATAGCTGCATCAATTCCTCGTTTATTCAAATCTTTCACCAGCTCATTGGTTAAGTAGGTACTTATAATATCTTCAGATATTATAAATGCTTTGCATTTTAACCCTTGCGATTTTAGAGCAGGGTAATATTCATTATGTAAATAATCGAATATATTTTTAAACGATCCTTGAAGCCTTCTAAGATCAGCTATGGTACTCGTAACTTTTGAAGTTTTGCTAAACTCAATTACGGCTTTAAGCTGATCTATAAATAAGTCTTTATTAGCAAATCCTCGTCCTAAATACGTTATATTTTGGCTTTCCTCGTCATACTCTATGGTTGATATTTTATCAGTATATATAATCATATTTTGAGTTATTGGGAGTTTATATAAACTATGAGTGTGTAAATTCATTCAAGTTTTTTTAGTTACTTTGTTTACTCAAAATTAGACGGTATTAGCATTAGATGTTTCACACAATTTTGTCAACTTTTATATATTTTTAGTAGTGATTTTTAGTAGAACTGCTAGTAAGAAATAGTAGAACTACTAGTAAAAAAATAGTAGAACTACTATTTTGCCACCAAAATAACAAATTGAAAATATAAACTTTGAAAGTGTATAGGAATTGTACTTTTTGCAGAATAGTATTGCCAACAATAATTTAGATATGTAGCTTTGTATAAACAAGTATTTGATTAATTCAAATTCTTACACTTGCCTATACTAGAATAAAATATACCAGCATGACCACAGATGTAGATAGTAAAGTTCAAATTGTTGTTGCGGATGACCACACCATTTTGGTTGATGGAGTTGTGCAAATTTTAAGTAAAAACCCTAACTATCATGTGGTAGCTACCGCCAATAACGGGAAAGAAGTAATAGCTATTCTTAAACGGCATGCGGTTGATATCATTATTATGGATATTAGTATGCCAGAGATGGATGGGATAGAGGCTACTCAAATTGTTACAGATCACTTTAACCCCACAAAGGTGCTAATTATGTCGATGCATAATAACCAAGGCTATATTCAGAATGCTATTAAAGCAGGGGCAAGTGGGTATATTTTAAAAAATACTACACCAGAAGAGATGCAAGAAGCCATTACACGAGTAATGGAAGGAGGTAGTTATTTTTCGTTAGATGTATCTGCAAGTATGGCTAAGAGCATGCTTGGGGTTGCTAAAGAGAAAAAAATAATAAAAATTTCTAGTAAAGAAAAGCAGTTACTTAAGCTATTAAGTGAAGGATATACTTCTGATGAAATTGCAGATAGGATGGAAACAAGCCAATATACCATAAATGCCTACCGTAGAAATTTAGTAATAAAATTTGAAGTTAAAAACGTAACACAGCTAATTGCTGTTGCCATTAAAGAAGGTTTTTTACTTTAGTATTTATAATCTGATAATTGTACTATTCTTATAGAAAGTGCATTCGTTTACGCAAAAAATTATTCCTCGTATATTTTACGCAAAATAGTAGTTCTACTATAAAACCTAACGATTAATATATAAAACTTGACGATTTATTGTAGTAATTAGTCTAAATACCTGCACTATCATTGTGGTGAAAATAAACAACTAACCACACCTTGATTTAGATTGAGGATAAACTAAACCCCAATAATTATGAAAGTTTTAAAAACGTTAAAAATCGCTCTTGTATTAACTGTACTTGTAATTTCTACTAGCTGTAACCCAGAAGAGATTAACCCAAAGGAAGTAACTGGCGATGAGCAGAAAATGATTATTGTAATTAATGATTAATATTTAAATATAAAATAATTAGATATGAAAATTTTGAAATTATTTATGTACGTGTTTGCCTTTTCATTATTTGTGGTGTTAACAAGTTTTAGGCCTATTGATAAATTTACTAATTTGAATGGCGGAGAACCACAAATTGAGATACAAGTGGTGAACGATTGAGTAAAATTGTCTTCTTAAAATCAAATAATTATTACATTTATCTTCTATGAGAATAAGTGTACTTATTTTGATTTTATTTATTGTTGGATTTACTCAACTTTTAGCACAAGAGGTGGTTAAAAATGAACCCTATCAGGCAGCAGAAGCTGTTAGGCAGGAAGGGCATGTATTATTCAATGTAAAGGAATATGACCTTGCTCTGATTAAATACGAAGATGCCCTTCAAAAATTCTTGTTGATTCCTGATTCTGTTAGTATTGCCAAGTGCTATAATAATATAGCTAACTCTCAATTATTTCTTGGCAATAATAAAGAAGCCGTTAAAGCCTATTATGCTGCCATAGAGGTTAACATAGGCCTTGGGAATTCAAAAAATCTTATATCAAATTACATAAATATTGCGGCATATTATAATCGACAAGAAGAGTACGATTTAGCATTAAAATACTATCAAGAAGCGAATAATGAAATAGTAAAATCAAATGAAGTAGCACGTTTACCTTTTATCTTTCTAGGGCTTGGAGATATTCTTGGAGAGAAAGATTATAAAGGAAAGAATTATAACCTAGCAAAGAGCTATTACAAGAAGGCTCTTAAAAAATACATTGACCTTCAAGATTCAGCCAAGGTTTCATCTGTTTTAAACAATTTGGGCATAGTATTATCTAACCAAAAAAATGCAGATTCTGCCTTATACTATTACAATAAATCCCTTGCTTATAAAAAGGC
>CAZQWZ010000017.1:11650-23061 GCA_964596935.1 uncultured Roseivirgaceae bacterium | reverse complement strand
TAAAATCGTTTGATGGCAACGGCTATACTTTTGATCCAAGCCAATCGGATGAAAATAATTGGGTATTTACCAGAGGCTAAGCCTTTTGGTAACACCTTGCTGTATTACCAAGGATTTTTCTTATTTTTATTCTGCAAATATTTAATTTTAATCTAATTTTAATTATAATGTTAAAACATCTACTATTTTTTACCCTGCTTGCATTTATTTTTTTTTCGTGCAAGAATAAAAACGAAGACTTTATTAGAATTGATACGTATGATAAACAGGTAATTGAGTACTTTCAAGAAATTGCATTTGGCTTTAATCCTGGAGATGAAGGGGATGTTACCCATAAATGGCAAGAGGATGTTAAAATATTTATTGGCGGACAACCGAGCACAGTCAATTTTACTGAAATTGAAGAAATTCGAGATGAAGTAAACCAGCTTGCAACCGATGGTTTTTCAATTGAAATTGTTACCGATTCTATTCAATCTAATTTTTATGTGTACATAGGCACAGCGGCTCAATACAGTAAAATATTTCCAACTTTTACCGAACGTGTAGAAAACAGTTGGGTACTTTTTAATGTGTATTGGAATAGCGAAAACGACCTAAGGCTTGCCTTGGTTTTTATGGATAATGAAAAAACACCAATTTCTGCTCAACCTCATTACCTCCGTTCTATGATTAGCCGTTCTATGGGGTTAACCAATACCTCTTACCAATATTACCAAAGCATTTTCTATAATACTTGGAACCCAGAAAATACTGATTACACTCAAATAGACCGAGATATAATTCGCTTAATGTACCACCCTAGTATGAGTAGTGGTTTAGAAAAAGGCGAAGAATTGAATAACATATTGCTCACCATTCTTATAAATGAGAAATAGTACTTTTAATATTCAAGGCTAAGATATGAGGTGCTCGCAGAAGACTCTCCACCTCCTCAGAGTCACTCGCAGAGGACTCTGAAATAACTAAATGTAATAGCTAAAAGAAACCAAGATAAGCTACAGAGTCCCTTTCAGGTGACTCTGAGCAAGAGTAATGCTAAATAAAATAGATTCCTGCCTTTGCAGGGGTGACGATGTCTCTTTATGTCAACTGCTCGATCTCAGTTACTAGTTTATCAGTTGGTTTGCTGGCATCTAACCAATTAAGTTGATACCCTTTCTTTTCCATTCGTCTAAACCACGTCATTTGGCGCTTGGCAAATTGACGAATGCCAATATTTAAACGATCAGTCATTTGAGCCTTATCAACTTCGCCCAAAAGGTATGCGGTAATCCACTTATATTCTAACCCATAATATTTGAGGTCATCCGCAGGTATTCCAGATTTCAATAATGCCTCTACTTCTTCAATCATTCCATTATTAAGGCGATAAATTAAACGATCATAAATGCGTTTTTTAACAACGGCTCTATCTAATTGCAAAGCAAAAATAATGGGTTGTACATCGGGCAATTTACGTTCAGGTTCGGGGTTACTTTTAAGAAACTCCGCTATTTCTATTCCTCGTTTTATTTTTTTGGTAGTGCCAATATCAATTTGCTTCAATATTTTTTGAGGGATGGATTCCACCCTTCGCAACAGGTCTCGTTCCGTTAACTCTTCTAATTGCTCACGCAATGGTTTATTTACGGGTATAGCCGACCAATGGTTTCCTTCTAAAGCTGTTTCGAGGTACAAACCACTACCTCCACACAAAATAGGTAGCTTACCACGGTGCTGAATATCTGCAAGGGCAGCCACATAATCTTTAAAGTATTGATTAATAAAGTACTTATCACCCGCTTTTTGAATATCAATTAAATGATAAGGCACTTGCTGCCCACCAACTATGTAATCTTCTAAATCTTTACCTGTGCCTATATCCATCCCTTTATACACTTGCCGAGAATCGGCACTAAGAATTTCGCCTTTATTTTGATGGGCGAATAATGCGGCCAACTTGGTTTTACCAACTGCCGTAGGGCCTATAATAACAATTAAAGGATTACTCATATATCTTATCTGATTGTCATCCTGAATTTATTTCAGGATCTATTTGACTTTATTTTTTGATCCTGAAACGAGTTCAGGATAACGTTTTACTTAGTCTAATTTTCAAAAGATACTTCACAGAAGTAAAATTAATTATTTCAAATCTAACAAGTATTTAATGCTTCCTTGATTGGTAAACTCAAGCAAACCGCTTTTTTCTTCTGGAGCATTTAATTTATAATAGCGTTGCATAGATATTGGATTTGTATAAAAAGTTTGGGGCTCTAAAATGCCGATTTTATAAAATCCTAACCGCGTATAACTATTCCCGTTCGACCAATCTAAATCGGCATAACTCATAATATCTTCGGGGTTATGTATTTTTATAAAATGGGCAATTAGCTTACTTAAGCCACCTACCACGGTGGTGCCATTTTTATTGCAAAACCTAATGAGTTGATGTGATTTATAAACCACTCCATCACGATGCACAGGGCAGGAACCACTAAAAGCTGAAACCGCTACTAAATCGTTATCTACTATTAAGCCATACTTATGCTTTGCATTGGCTGGTTCATTTGAATGATTTTTTTTTAGAAAATCAAGTAATTCAATTTTATTGAGCTTCACAATTTTAGTTTTGCGTGCAAACACTCGCTTAGATTTACCAAAAAGAGAGCTAATCCTAGATTTAATAATCTCCTTTTTAGTAGCCCATTGATCTTCCCAAATATGAATAAGATGCAAATTTTGAGGAAGATTATCTCGTTGACTTTTAACATTTTCGATTTTATAAAACACAAATCCAACGCCTTTGTTTTCAATCAATAGCCCCCAACCCTCAACTTTTAAACCTACTCCAAAAGAGCTTATATATTCTGTTATTTCTGATTGAAATGAGTTCACCTTGCAAAACTAAATAATTGTTACCTTTGACAATAGCTATTTAACAATACAAACACGCTAATTTTTTCAATTCCGACCCGTGAGAAATCTTAACCTGCAAGCAAGATTTGCTATATGATTAAGATTCCTACGGAATGACTTGCAATATGGGCACACACTACCTCTTACATTTATCTTAACATACTCTCTAAACCAAGGAGTTGAAACAATCATTAAACACAGGTACCTATTCACTCATTTTTTAAACCTCGTAGAGGTAACATCTTTGTAATATGTATAAAAATAGCATACTAGCTCTGTAGGAGCGGTATCTTAATTTGGTGTAGTTCATAGATGCCGCTCCTACGGAGTTGAGAGCAGCGGCTCATTGCATTACAAATATACCGCCTCTCTGAGGCTTTTCGATTTTAAGTTAGGGTGGGCAAAGAGTTACAACACAGGCAACATCTTTGCGAAAATTTTTGTTTGAAAATTGGTGGAAATCTGTTCCTTTTATAACAGAATGCCACAAAAACAATTGAATCTTTCATTCATTTGAAACTAAAAGTACGTTTTATTACATGGTCGTATTCTTTCTTAGTCCTCAGGTTAGAAGGCTTTTCGTTTCTCAGAATTTAAAAGTAATTTAATAATGATACTTAACCTGAACCTTTACATAAATCAAAGTGTTTACTTTTTATGCGATTCACACTATCATTCTTACTATTACTAGGCACCATTGAGGCATATTCACAAACACTCAATGGTTTTAACTTAAATAAGGCCTTAGTTAACCCAACAGAAATTAAAAAAGGCGGCCCAGACCGTGATGGTATTCCAGCCTTAAACTATCCAAAATTTTTAACTGCTAATCAAGCTAGCTTTCTTAATGATAATGACTTAGTAATAGGTTTAGCAGAAGCTAATGAGGCCAAAGCCTACCCTATTGGCATTTTAAATTGGCACGAGATTGTAAATGATTCTTTAAACAACAAACCTGTTGTTATTACCTATTGCCCTTTATGTGGAAGTGGAATTGTATTTAACGCTTTGGTAAATGGCAAGGCACTTACATTTGGTGTATCGGGCTTACTATATAATAGCGATGTGCTGTTATATGACAAGCAAACCGAATCGTTATGGTCGCAAATGATGGCAAAATCGATTAATGGTAAGCAAAGTGGAAGAAAATTAGAAATGCTTCCATCCGATTTAACCACTTGGGGCCAATGGAAAGAAAAGCACCCTTACACAAAAGTGCTATCAAACCAAACTGGCTTTAGCAAAAATTATGCAAAAGACCCTTATCAAGGTTATACAGATACCGATAAAACGTATTTTCCTGTAAACGCAACTAGCAATAAAGTGGCTTCGAAAGAACGGGTTTTAGGAGTGCAAGTTAAAAGTGGGTTTAAAGCCTACCCTTATTCTGAATTAGCAAAATCTGATGGAGTAATTAAGGATAAATTTAAAGGAGTTGAAATAGAAATTGAATTTGATAAAGAATCTAACACGGCCACTTTAATTAGTCCTAAAAATTTAAACTCTGTTTCAAGCTATTGGTTTGCTTGGTATGCATTTCACCCTTATACCAAAGTGTATCGCAAATGATTTACACAGATCCTGAACTAAATTCAATTTAGCATCATTATCCCGTTTAGCGAGATAATTTTCAGACTCAGCCGAGCCCATTTAGCAATATTTACTTTGAGGCTATTTTGTTCTCCTTGGTAATACTATGAAGAAAGAACTAAAGTATGGAGCAAAAAAACATAGCTCCGTGTGATAGTCAGCGGCTGAATTTGTAAGACTGTACAGATTCAGCCGCTGACTTTAAGTTACTAAATTAAGGATGATGATTTGCAATTTGGGAAAGTTTACAATATAAATTGGAAGCCAATTTTAACACCAAAATTTCTTACATTGGGTTGGTCGGTATAGGTTAATCGGTGAAAAAAATCAACTCTGATAATTTTAAAAATATTTTCTACTCCATAGCCTAATTCTACATAGGGCAAATCATCTTTAAGTACATCAAACTGTTGAATCTCATCACCATTAGTATCTAAAATGGGCACCATAATTTCAATGTTTTCTTGGCGCATTCCTCCGTACAAAATTCTGGCTTCGCCCACCAATCTAAATTTTAAAGAGCGAATTAGAGGTACATGGTTTAAAATTTTTCCTTCAAAATGGTGGCGATAGCTCATAGATACAAATCGATCAGAGCTAAATTCAAAATTATCCATTAGATTATACGCAGATGTGGTATAAAATGGAGTTTCGTTACCCAAATGATTCTGTAATATTGGGTAGGGCACATTGCCAAATACATATTCTCCATTTAATCTTAAAAAGGAAGTACCCAACTCTCCCATTCTAATCTTTTTAATAAACTGAAAACCAATTTTTTGATACATTAAACCTGCATCTAACAAAGGCATACCGGCAGTAAAGTTTACACGAACAATCGGAAACCGACCAATTCCTCCACTAACGCGGTCATTATCATCGATCAAATATTTTCGATCTTTTGCCCACTCAATTTGTAAACGAGCTTCGGTTGTAGTTATATTTTCTAAAACAGTTCGTTCGGCATCAGGTTTAGATATATCGTTATAATATCCAAAATCGAATAATGGCTCTAGCTGATCGTACCTTAATACCAATCGAGTATTTACATCACGAATTAACTGATTGCTAAAAGCAAATTGCAATTTGCGATGACCAAAAGGCCTTACTAATGTACCTAAACGGTTAAATGCATAAAATGCCCCTTGGTCATTTACCTCTCGATAAGTAAAATATACAGGGTCCACATCTTCCCGAATCTCAACTCCCATTTTCATCCACGGTTTACGAGATAAAATATAATCTACACCAGCCTTATACTTCCATTTTTCATCGCCAAAACCATAGCCTACAAGGCCCTTAAAAACCCATTTATCACTAAATTGAAAGGTTGTTTCACCACCAAAACCAAGTCTTAGCCCTTCAATATTATTAAAAGAGAGAAATAACGGGTATGGCCCCACTCTAAATTTATTTAATCTGTAATAACCGCTGTAAGCAAATTTTGCTAAATCGATATAGGTTTTAATCGAAGGTATTTTTTTAAGTGTATCCACCATGTGGTACACATTAATTTCACTTTTCGATAAGGTTTCGTGGCGATTATTTTCCCAATAAAGATCATTGCTCATTCGCACTTCTTCGTCCATTTCAACTGGTAATCGATAAAAAGAGTCGTTTTGGGGCTTATTAACAACAAAATCATTATTAGATACATAAAACTTAACCAGGAGCCCCGCCACCTCTTCTGTTGGCTGAGCCATATCTATAAGCACGCGGGTTTTAGAAGGTAGCCAAGCCGAGGCTTCTGTCCTTTTTAGTTCTTGCTTAATATTTAGTTTAGCAATAAAATTCAGATTTGCTTTTTTACTAACCGTAACATCAATTTGTTTTAAGGCATACTCCTTTTTAGTAATCCACATGGTGCCCTTAAAAGCAAGGTCATTTTTACGCTTGGGCTCAAAATCTAGGCGATACGTAAAATCATCACCTATCATTAGGCTATCTATTAAATAGTAATTGTAAATACCTTTCCACCCATTGGTTAATGGTGATGCAAACTCCTTTTCAACAATGGTCATATAATTTCGGTAGAAATTATACTCCTGATAAGTAGAACCTACAATTTGCGATGTAAATGAGCCATCCGTTAGCCCAATCCCCGTAACCCTTGTTTTAATAATGTATTCGTGGCGCATATCAGGGTTATGGCGCACATAATAACGAGAGATAGCCTCTGAAAAGAAAATAGGCAATATGGGTCTCCCATTTTCACCAGCAATTATTTCAATACTATCGAGTACATGAACTATCTTCTGTATCTGCTTATTTTGCTTAAACTTTTCGGTAATATTATCTACATCCGCTTCAATTTTGGTGTAGCTTTCATAGTCATAGGCAGTTAGCGAGCGTTTATCATTTTTCTTTTTATTTAAAACCACATTCCGCATTATTGCAAAAGCAGGATTTTCTTCCGCTATAAAAATTACTTCTTCAAGATTTACAATTTCTTCTATAAGCTGAAAATTAATCTGCTGCTTTACACCTGCCTTTATAGCTATACTTTTTTGTTTATAACCAATATAACTGGCAATAACACTGTCAATTTTTTGAGCAATTTCTATGTGATAAGTACCATCAAATTCAGTGGTTATGCCAACAGTTGTACCTTTAAAAATTACATTGGCAAATGGAATAGGATCTCCATTAACAGCATCTTTAACCTTACCGTAAACAATTGTTTTTTGAGCAAACGCACTCGTGCTCATCAGTAAAAAAAGTACGATATATAATTTAAAAAATTTCAAACGGCTAAGCTAATCGTTCTATATTTAAAGAATACTAAATAATATTAAATAAATAGTATAAACAAAACAATTTTATTCTTGAAGGTTATTGCTCCCATAAGTAAAGGTCAACATAGGCCTTTATACGGGCAAAAAATTCTCTTAAACGTACATTGCTAGATTCCTTGATAGGTAACCTTTTGGTGCGCATAACTTGAGCATTAAGTTGAAAGTAATTACTAATGAATAATGCTCGGTAGCCATGAAACTCTTGTGTTATAATTGTTAAGTTTGTTAGCCCAAACTTATACTTAGCATTTTTAATTGATTCGATGGTTCTAAAACCATCACGATCTAGTATGATTCTTTCTTTTGGCACGCCTAATTCAATCAACGCAGATTGCATCATTAATGGTTCGTTATAGTATTTAGATCTATTATCGCCACTTACGATTAGTGTATCAATTTTACCATACTTAATCAACTTAGCCGCAGTTTCCATCCGCTCTTTAAAAAACTTATTCTCTCCTCCGTCCTTAGTTCTATTGCTTGTGCCAAGTACAAGGCCCACTTTGTTATAAGCTATATCTTCTACCGAGTCGTAAATTTGATCTTTGGTAGAAAAAATCATCCACATGTTAAGCCCTATTAATAAGGATACAAATGATATACTAAGTTTTTTGAGAGATTTCAAGCTACTAATGGTTGATGGTAACAGTTAACAAAAAATTTATTGTTTGCTATTAATACGTAAGAACTCCCTTTCAAGTACATCGGACCGGGCAATAACTTTTTTATACCATTCCAATGTCAGTTCACCTTTCTCATTATCAGAAAGTTGCCAGTTAATATTATTTACTCTGGCTTTACTTGTAAGCTCGTATAAGCAAATGGCAGCACTCACCGAAATATTAAAACTTTCGGTAAAGCCAACCATAGGGATATGAACAAAATCATCCATTTGCTCAATTGCAAACTCGCTTATGCCTGTTTCTTCGGTACCAAATACCAAAGCTGTTTTCTGATCTACAGATATTTCGCTTAGCGATTGATACTTGGGATTGGGTGACGTACCAATAAGGCGATAGCCTTTTTTCTTTAGTTGAGCAAAAGCATTTGCTTTGGTTTCTTCTTGTGGGTATTTATAAATGGATATCCACTTGGCCGAACCACGCACTACATAAGGGTTTATATTATACTCATTATGCCCTTCGATAACGTGAATATCCTGAATACCGAAACAATCGCAATTACGAACCACAGCACTTGCATTATGCGAATGGTAAATATTTTCGAGCACAACAGTTATATGCCTAGTACGTTTGCTTAAAACCTCATTAATTAAGCTTTGTTTATGCTCGCTTATATACGGTTTTAAAAAAGCTATTAAGCTAGTATTTTCCATTAAAATAGTTCTAATGTATCACCAATTTCATAATCTCCACCACCTTCTTTTTTAGGAGGCTTATTCTCTTTAGAAGTTGGCTTTGGCTCAGGCTTTGTTGTGGCCTTAGGTTCGGGTTTTGATTCAGGCTTTGGAGAGGAAACAGGCTCATGTTTAACAACTATTTTTGGTTCTACCACAGGCGCCTTACTTTCCTTTGCAGCTGCCTCTTCTTTAACAATAGGTTCAGGTTTAACGCCTCCCTTGTCTTCAGGCTCATTAGAACTTTCAGGGGTTGGTTTTTCGATTACTTCTGGCTCAATTATTTGCACTTTTTTGATAGGGTAACTTGATAACCTATTGCCAATAGCTTTCCAACCTTTTACATCTATTAGCTCTGATGCATCTACCAATGAAATTTCTCTTTCTTTTGTTTTTCCTTTAACTATTTCAATTTTAACCTTAGGGTTTGAGTGAACAGAAACTGCACTTAATTTCGAACCTGGCGTTTCGCTAATTAATACATATTTTTTATTGAGTGCATTGGTTTCAATTTGAAATCGCTTAATAAAATGGTTTTTCGTTTTTCCATCTTGGTGAATGGCCGTAACAACAAGTTCAGATGTTAATTTGGTAATAATCTTAATTTTATCCGTTTCAAAATGGTTAGATAAATCATAAGAAGTAAGTTCATATTGCCCATCATTAAACAACACGATAATTCGATCTTCGCCATCAAAATTACCAACACGTGTACCACGCTGCTCTTTATTTAATTTGCCTACCGAGGCATCATACCAAATATCAATACCAGATAAGGTAGAAACTCCTTCTGATTTCAATTCTATTTTTCGTATAGGGTATTTGGTAAGTATATTACCTCCTGCCCCACGGCCTTTAATTTCTATTGATGCATAATCGAAATCATATACTTTGGTTCGGGCACTACAACCCGAAGTAAGTTTAATAGTAATAACCTCCGCTTGCCCATTAGGGTTTGCAGTTAGGTAAAGTACTTTAGAGCCTTTGGCGCCCTTGGTTAAATTATACTCTTTATCGCGAGTTACGCCTAGTACATTAAAGCGCTTCACCATATTTCTGCCAGAGCCAGCATCTACATAAATAAGGTTATATACCATACGCTCATCGTTCTTTTTCCAAACGCCAACGTACAAAATGTCTTTGCCCATAAAAATCTTTTCGGAAATACGGGAAACCATACAAACACCATCTTTTCGAATTACGATAATGTCGTCTATATCAGAGCACTCACTTACAAATTCATCTTTTTTAATGCCATAACCAATAAAGCCATCTTTACGGTTAACATACAGTTTTTGATTATTGGCAACTACCGAAGTGGCTCTAATTTCGTCAAAGGTTTTAATCTCTGTTTTACGCTCTTTGCCTTTCCCATATTTGGTTAGTAATCTATTAAAATGAGCAATTGAATATTCGATAATATTAGCCAAGTTATGCGCTACTTCCTTTAGCTCTTCTTCGAACTTATTCATAACTTCATCAGCCTTAAACGCATCAAATCTTGAGATCCGTTTAATTTTTATCTCGGTTAATTTAACAATATCATCTGAGGTTATCTCTCTGTAAAACTGAGGTTTATAAGGGATTAATCCCTTATCGATGGTTTCAATAACCGCTTCCCAAGTTTCGCACTCTTCAATATCTCGATAAATTCTATTCTCGATAAAAATCTTTTCTAAAGATGAGAATAGCATTTTTTCGAGCAACTCAGCTTTTCTAATTTCAAGCTCTTTTTTTAATAGCTCAACCGTTTGGTTAGAATTGATTTTAAGAATTTCATTTACCGATAAAAACAGTGGTTTATCTTCTACAATTACGCAAGCATTGGGCGAAATAGATACTTCGCAATCGGTAAAAGCATAAAGTGCATCAATGGTTACATCTGGAGATATACCAGGCACAAGGCTGATCGCTATTTCAACATCTTTGGCAGTATTATCAAATACTTTTTTAATCTTTATTTTACCCTTATCGTTGGCCCTAATAATTGAATCAATAATTGAACTAGTGGTTGTGCCGTAAGGAATATCTTTAATATGAATTTCCTTTTTATCTACTACTTCAATTTTAGCCCTAATTTTTACTTTCCCTCCTCGTTCTCCTTGCTTATAATCGGCAACATCAATCATTCCTCCTGTTAAAAAATCAGGATATATTTTCGGACTTTTACCTTTTAAAATATCAATAGATGCCTTAATTAGTTCAATAAAATTATGAGGCAAAATTTTGGTAGAAAGGCCAACTGCAATACCTTCTACACCTTGCGTAAGCAATAATGGAAACTTAACAGGCAATGTAATAGGTTCCTTTTTTCGCCCATCATAGGATAATTGCCAATCGGTAGTTTGCCCGTTAAATACTACATCTAAGGCAAATTTAGATAGGCGAGATTCGATATATCGAGCAGCAGCAGCTCTATCACCTGTTCTAATATCGCCCCAGTTACCTTGGGTTTCTAGCAATAATTCTTTTTGCCCTAGGTTAGTAATGGCATCGCCAATAGAAGCATCGCCATGTGGATGATATTGCATAGTGTTACCAATAACATTGGCAACTTTATTAAACCGCCCATCATCCATTTCCTTCATGGCGTGCATTATACGCCTCTGAACAGGCTTTAGGCCATCATCAATGGCGGGCACGGCCCTTTCTAATATTACATAAGAAGCATAGTCGAGAAACCAGTTTTCGTACATGCCTTTTAGTGGCACAATGGTGTGGGTTTCCTCTTTATGTTGTTGGTCGTTGGTTGATTTTTCTTCACTCAT
>CAZQWZ010000017.1:0-11550 GCA_964596935.1 uncultured Roseivirgaceae bacterium | reverse complement strand
AACTACGCTAATTTTTCTTCCACAAAATCTTTTTCAACTCTCAATTTATCAATAATAAACTTTTGTCTATCTGGTGTGTTTTTACCCATATAAAAACTTAAAAGCTTTTCTATACTTGTATCTTCTTGCTGAATAACAGGCTCCAATCGAATTTCATCACCTATAAACGCTCCAAACTCATCAGGAGATATTTCTCCTAATCCTTTAAATCGGGTTATTTCAGGGTTGCCACCTAGTTTTGCAACTGCCACTTTCTTTTCGCCTTCATCGTAACAGTAATACGTTACTTTTTTGTTTCTAACTCTAAACAGTGGAGTTTCTAAAATAAAAACATAGCCGTGCTTAATTAAATCCGGAAAAAACTGAAGAAAAAATGTGAGCAGAAGCAAACGAATATGCATTCCATCAACATCAGCATCGGTTGCCACCACAATTTTGCGGTAACGCAAACCTTCTATGCCGTCTTCAATGTTAAGGGCATGCTGCAATAAATTAAATTCTTCGTTTTCATAAACCACCTTTTTAGTAAGCCCAAAACTATTAAGCGGCTTACCTCTAAGGCTAAATACTGCTTGTGTTTTTACATTACGAGATTTAGTAATAGACCCACTTGCAGAATCTCCCTCGGTAATAAAAATCATTGATTCTTCACGTAAATCGCCTTTTTTATCATTTAAATGAACACGGCAATCTCTCAGTTTTTTATTATGGAGGTTGGCTTTTTTTGCTCTATCGTTAGCCAGTTTTTTAATGCCTGCAATTTCTTTTCTTTCCCGTTCCGATTGAAGAATTCGCTTTTGAAGCGCATCGGCAGTATCTGGGTTTTGATGTAAATAATTGTCTAAGTCAACTTTAATAAAATCATTTATAAAAGTTCTCATCGTTGGCCCATCAACCCCTACATTTAGCGAACCTAATTTTGTTTTTGTTTGAGATTCAAACACGGGCTCTTGTACCCTTACTGCAACCGATGCAACGATGCTACCACGTATATCAGCCGCATCGTAGTCTTTCTTAAAAAAGTCGCGAATGGTTTTAACAATTACTTCTCTAAATGCGGCAAGGTGTGTGCCTCCTTGCGTGGTGTATTGCCCATTAACAAATGAGTAGTACTCTTCGCCATATTGGTTAGCGTGCGTTATGGCTATTTCTATATCTTCTCCTTTAAGATGAATAATGGGGTAGCGCAGTGTTTCTTGCTGCACTTTTCTACTAAGCAGATCGAATAAGCCATTCTCTGCAAAATATTTTTTCCCATTTAATAAAATAGTAAGACCTGAATTAAGAAAAACATAGTTCCAAATTAAGTCTTCAAGATACCCTGGAATGTAATGGTAATTTTTAAACACCGTTCCGTCTGGCTCAAAAACTACTAACGTGCCATTTCTGCCACTGCTCTTTTCAATTTTAGCATCTTTGGTAATTTCTCCTTTTGTAAACTCAGCCAATTTGGTTTCTCCATTTCGAAAAGACTGAACTTTAAAATAATTAGAAAGTGCATTTACAGCCTTAGTACCAACACCATTTAATCCAACTGATTTTTGAAAAGCACCTGAATCGTATTTTCCACCCGTATTAATTTTAGAAACGCAATCAACTACTTTACCCAATGGAATTCCTCTGCCATAATCACGAATTTCAACTTTATGCTCTGATATTTTAACCTCAATGGTTTTACCAAAACCCATCATATGCTCATCGATACAGTTATCAATGACCTCTTTTACCATCACATAAATTCCATCATCTTGAGCAGACCCATCACCAAGCTTACCAATGTACATACCGGGCCTTAACCTAATATGCTGTTTCCAATCTAATGTTTTTATACTCCCATCATCATATATACTAACTTCTGCCATTGATGTAATGTGCTTTAATAAAAGATTAAATATGTAAGAAAATTATCAACTTATACTTCAAGCTATAGTCTGAATCTACTCTCCAATTCTGCCCTTAATAAGATTAAATGTTTCTCAAGGATACTAATTAAGTGCTTTTTGTGAATATCCACAAGTTAACGAAGTAGCCCAAAACCATCCATTTACCCTATAACTAGCTAGCAATCTGCTATTTGCTATCAATCAAAAAATATTTACTTTAAGCACTTTTTTTTGATCGAAAAATAGAAAAAATAAATATCCCCAACCATATAACAAACAACCCTTGACTTAGGTAGATAAATGGAGCAAAACTCGAGTAATCAAAGTTTTCCTGTCCATTTAAAATTCCTATAAAGGTAAGTGCAACCGAAAAGAAAACATTTATTACAATCGCAAGCGTCATCAAATGAGTAGCAATAATTTGATTTAACGTAACCGTTGATTTGCCTAACATTATTGCTAATACATATATTAATGTATTTGATACAGTAAGCACAGCCAATGTAGCGTAGAAAAAATAATTTTTATCCAAGTATTGAGTTGGGTTTCCTTCACCATCTAAAAAAATTAACACTTGCTCTGGTAAACCAGCATACGCAATAAAAAATACGAATACCAATATTATGATTGATATAATTCGAAGGGCATTTGAAATTTTAAGAGTCATTAGTTCTTGTTTTTAAAGTCGCAAGTTTAGCTAAAAATTAGCTCAACAATATTTAATTGAATAGAATTAAATACTTTTGATTTTTAAATTTAAAAGATGGATGTAAACCCTATAGTTTTATCGATACCAATTTTTGCCATACTTATTATAATAGAAGTAATTATTCAATGGGTAAATAAACGCAAATTATACAGACTAAATGATGCCGTAACCAATATTAATTGTGGCATTACACAGCAAGTATCAGGCATATTTCTCAAACTTTTTGGCATTGGGATTTATGCTTTAATCTACGAGAAATTTGCAATATGGAATATTGAAACAAATTGGTACACCTTAATTATACTTTTTATTGCTACCGATTTTGCTTACTACTGGGCTCATCGCATGAGCCACCAAATAAATTTATTTTGGAGTGGGCATGTGGTTCACCACCAAAGCGAAGATTATAATTTATCTGTGGCTTTAAGGCAAAGCTCCTTTCAAACAATATGGACTTCGGTATTTTACTTTCCTTTAGCCGTAATCGGTTTTAACACGCTAGATTTTGCTTTAATGGCTGCGCTAACAACACTTTATCAATTCTGGATTCATACAGAGCTTATTGGAAAACTTGGGTTTATAGAGCATATTTTTGTTACTCCATCTCACCATAGAGTGCATCATGGGCGAAACCCCAAATACATAGATAAAAACCATGGAGGAGCCTTTATTTTGTGGGATAAGATGTTTGGCACTTTTCAAAAAGAAGAAGAACGACCTACCTATGGCGTTACTACACCTGTTAATAGTTGGAATCCTGTTTGGGCAAACTTCATAAATTTTGAGGTGATGTGGAAAGAGATGAAGCAAATACCAAATGTTGCAGACAAAGTACGCTATGTGTTTTACAAACCAGGATGGCTACCAAAAGATATGGGTGGCTATCGACCTGCTCCGGCTATAGAAAAAAGCACCTATACAAAATATGTAACCACTACTTCTAAAAACTTAAATGGCTATGTTCTCTTTCAATTTATGGCCACTCTAGTATTAGCCACGTGGTTTCTACTTAACCAAGCCAGCCTCGAAATAGTACCCAAAGCTGGCGTAGCCATTTTAATATTTATAACCGCTATAACTAGTGGCGGTTTGTTCGAAAGTAAAAAGTGGATCCGCTGGGCTGAAAAGCTTAGACTCATTGCCGTTTTAGCAGTTGGCGCATATCTTGGCTTTATGGAATTATCGAACCTATGGGTTTTAATAATTATTGCCAATTATTATATAATATCTAGTATCTGGCTTAAAATGGCTCTAAAACCCAATACCAATGAATAAATATTTAATTATTGCAATGCTTGCCATTGCTTCTTGCACCCCTAGCATATCCATTGATGGGTTTGATAAATTAAGTTGGGTTAATGATAAAGATGGCTGTAATGGTGATAGAAAAGAGCAGGTGGAGCTACTTATAGAAAACAAAGCAATTTTACTAGGCAAAGATCAAGATCAAATTAAAGAGCTGCTAGGCAGGCCTGATATGCACGAGATTTACAGAAGAAGCCAACGCTTTTATATTTACTCAATTAATCCTGGAGCTAGTTGCAAAAACTTTATAGCAGATAAAACATTAGCTAATTTAACTTTACGCTATAATGCCTTAGGCAGAGTACACGAAGTGGTTTATTATAAATAGATACTAGACAAAAGACTACAAGATCTTAGAATACCCTTATTAATTAAATTTATTATGATTACGCACATCGTATTTTTTAACGTTAAACCTGAATTAAACAAATCAGAAATTCTAAATGAACTTGAAACGAGACTACTGGCTTTAAACAATAGTATTCCTGAACTCAATCATTTAGAATTTGGAACAGATTTTAACCAATCAGCGCTTGCCTACGATGCGGCCTTATATTCTACTTTTAAAACAAAAGCTGACTTAGAAGCCTACCAAATTCATCCTGAACACCTTAAAATAAAGGCATATATTATAGAAGTTACCTCTGCCCGAGCAGTGGTTGATTACGAAAATTAATTATTTCTACTATCATCCGACTAAATTTTAAATCAGTCGAAATACTGCTTCTGTGATTAAAGTAAGTGTCATTTTTCTCTTATCTCAAAAAGAAGCAAAAAAGTCAAGAAAATTTAATACTGCCTCCCTTTAGCCTTCGCTCAACTCGCTAAATTTTTCTCGCACCTGCCTGCTCGTAGAAAAAGTGCTTATAACCTGAGTTACTAAGAACAATAACTAGTGTTAAGTTAAGCATGCTTTAGCCAAACCAAGTCTCGTTCTTTTTGCTTTATACATCTTTAAAAAACACTTCCTTAGCTATAGCTAGGGGCATATTTTTTAAATCGTCTAAAACAAAAATAACTTCCACTTATACGACACAGCACACTTAACTTAACACTAGACACAGGGATCGTCTTTGCGAAAATTTTTGTTTAAAATTTGTGGCAATCTGTTCCTTTTATAACAGAATGCCACAAAAACACTTGGAATTTTATTCGTTTGAAACTAGAAGTACGTTTTTTTCGCATTGACGTATACTTTCTTACATCGACTCAGGTTACTAATTAATTTAAAATTGCACTTTCAGTGGCTAGCTTAATTTACATATTTTGTAATTGATTGATATATAGCATCTAAGAGAAAATACGTAGTGCTGCTAAGTGCATTTAGGGAGTAAATTATTTAATTTATACACGATATTTGTTACATCAAAAAATCGTAAATCCAGAATTATGAAAAAATTACTAGTCGGTATCATCCTCTCTACAATGGCATTTACAACTACCGTATCTGCACAAACATCGATGACCAAAGTACAATCGTTGTACATCTACAATTTTATTAAAAACATTCAGTGGCAAAACGTAACAGATAAATACGTGGTTGGTGTTTATGCTAATGCAACAACTGTTAAAGAGATTAGTGACATATTAGGAATTCGTAAATTCAATGGCAAGTCTATTGAAGTTAAAAAAATAACCAGCCCTTCTCAAGCTTCAAGTTGCCATATCGTATTTGTTAGTGCATCGTACGGATCAAATGTTAAAAAAATTAAAGAAGGTGCTAACCTTAAAAACACATTAATAGTTTCGGAAAAAGGACAGATTAAAAATGGAGCATCTATTGCCTTTGTGCTTGAAAACTCGAAGTTAAAATTTAAAATTAATGAAACTGCTTGTAATGCTTCTGGCTTACAGGTAAGTAAAACATTAATGTCGCTAGGAGTATAATTACCCCTCCACAACGTTTTAAAAAGGCTGCTCTAGGGCAGTCTTTTTTTATGCGATAGATTCTATCTTTATTTTTCTTGAGTTAAACTCAAACTCTTCTTTAGCCGACTTGCCTAAAAGTTCTTTACCAAGTGGAGAAACTGCTGAAAGAGCAAATATAGTTTTACCTTCAACTTCTATTTTTCCTAAGCTTACACTTAAATAAAAATCTCCTATTGAGGTTACAATTAAACTACCCAATAAAATTGACTTAGAAATTGTATTAGAATTTAATTCGCCTAATACTCTTTTTAGCTTCGAGTTTTCTTGCAACTGCTCCCCTGCCTTTCGCATTTCTAAGGCCATCATTTCTCGGCTGGTTTCATATTTATCTCCCATACTGCTTTTAGTGTCTTGGTTTGCAGCATTTTGAGCTTCCTTAATTAATTTTTGAGAAAGTAAAATTCGTTCATCTACTAACTGATGGCAATACAAATGAACCTTATCCTTAAAACTCATACTATACTATTTTTGAGATTTCGACCAATTATCACGCAGGCTAATGGTTCTGTTAAAAACTAAATTGTCTTTAGAACTCTCTTTATCCACCGTAAAATATCCTTGCCTCTCAAACTGAACTGTTTCTCCTACAGATAAAGAGGTAACCGAAGGTTCTATTTTCGCCTTTTCAATAATTTTTAAAGAATCTGGGTTAAGCGAAGAAGTAATATCTTCTGAAGCAGCTGGATTTTCCTCTAAAAACAACCTATCATATAGCCTAATATTAGCATCCACTGCTTGAGCGGCACTTACCCAGCTTAATGTTCCTTTCACTTTTTTACCAGATGTATCTTGCCCACTTCGTGTATCAGGAAAATACTCACATTTAATTAGCGATATATTTCCATCCGAATCTTTTTCATACCCAGTGCAATGGATAATGTAGGCATATTTAAGTCGTACGTCCCTATCAGGGCCTAATCTAAAAAATTTTCTAGGCGATGGAGGATTTTCCATAAAATCAGACCTATCAATGTAAATTTCTCTGCTAAATGGCAACTCTCTAGTTCCAGCTTCTTCATCTCCAGGATTATTAGTAGCCTTCATCATATCTACCTTGCCTTCAGGGTAATTCTCTATCACCAATTTAACAGGGTTAAGCACTCCCATTACTCTATT
Organism: uncultured Roseivirgaceae bacterium; assembly: GCA_964596935.1. Classification (GTDB taxonomy): domain Bacteria; phylum Bacteroidota; class Bacteroidia; order Cytophagales; family Cyclobacteriaceae; genus JAKISE01. The sequence continues at coordinate 4,608 of CAZQWZ010000017.1, read as the reverse complement.
GGCAGATTTGTTTAACTCTTCTCTTACAGAATGTTCAAGTAGAGCAACATCGCTAATACCATTACGCTTAGCTAAGCCTACCTTAGTGGCAAAATTAGTAATAGCAGCAGGCGGATACCCTCTCCTTCTCATGGCTACTAATGTTGGCATTCTAGGATCATCCCAACCAGTTACATGGCCACCTTCAACTAACGTTAACAGTTTTCTTTTACTCGTAATCGTATAGCTTAAGTTTAATCTTGCAAACTCGATTTGCCTCGATGGATAAATTCCTAGTTCTTTTATAAACCAATCATATAATGGCCTGTGGTTTTCAAATTCGAGTGTACATAACGAATGCGTTACATGTTCGATAGAATCTGATTGGCCATGCGCAAAATCATACATAGGATATACATGCCACTCATTACCTGTACGGTGATGAGGCATATTTTTAATTCTAAACAAGGCAGGGTCGCGCATTAGCATATTAGGCGAAGCCAAATCTACTTTGGCTCTTAATACCATACTGCCTTCGGCATGTTTGCCATCTTTCATTTCTTCGAACAACCGAAGATTTTCTTCTACAGTTCTATCTCTAAAAGGGCTAGCAACTGAAGGTGTAGAAGGAGTTCCTCTATTAGCAGATAGTTCTTCTGCAGATTGGTCGTCCACATAAGCTTTTCCATTTTTTATTAACTCAACTGCCCACGAATAAAGCTGCCCAAAATAGCCTGATGTATATAAGGTTTCACCCCATTCGTACCCAAGCCACTTAATATCTTCCTTAATGCCATCTACATAATCTTCCCTTTCTTTTTCAGGGTTTGTATCATCAAACCTTAGGTTGCACTTGCCATTATACTTTTTAGCAAGCTCGAAGTTTACTACAATGGCCTTTGCGTGGCCAATATGCAAATAGCCATTAGGCTCTGGCGGAAAACGAGTTTGAATTGATTTATGCTTTCCAGATGCTAAATCATCTTCAATAATTTGTTCAATAAAATTCAAACTTGGCTTATTTACCTCAGTACTCATATAAATTATTTTTTAGCTATGCTATATCTCGCAAAATAAACTCAATTAAAATATAAGGACAACATCTAGTACTAGATGTTGTCCTATAATATGGTTATTATTATTTTTGATTTAAAAATCATCCTCTCCATCATCTTCCTCTTCATTAGGAGCTGGCTTAGTAGTTTCTTCCAATACAGGTTCGGTCACCTGCTTCTTTCTTTTCTCTTTCTTTTGTTTTGGAGGCTTAGGTTGCTTCTCCTTTTTTTGAAAGACTCCTTTTTTTTCTTTGGGTTCGGCTTCTTCATTTACGCCATCAACTGTTTCGGTTGATTTTTCTTTCTTATTAAACAAGCCCTTTATAAATCCGAAGAAACCTTTTTTCTCAGCTACAACTTCCGTGTTAGAGGTGGTTTTATCACCCTCTTTATCTAACTCATCTTTCCAAACAAGTTTACCTCTAAAATACCAATTATAATATTTTTGATCTGCTCCATACCTAAATGATTGAGATGCAAACCTTGCACTATCCAAAGCCAGGCTATCAACAATATCAGTTTCAGCATACATCATAGCATCACCAGCAAATAAGGTAGAATCTGATATTTGGGGGTAAATAACTTCCATTGGAATGGTTCTCATTTCACGATTACGTGACCAATCGGAATCTACATAGGCAAATAGGCTAGTTTTAGCAACTAAACCTCTTTTATCTTTACTAGTATTAAACACATCTCTGCGAGGCAGAGAGTCAAGTGCAAAATAAGTAAACTGGCTTTTTTGAGTGGCTTCGTCAAGTATAAAATAACTTTGATAGGATGCACATATCATATCAGCTTTACAACCAGCCAACATAAAACCTATTACAATTATTAAAATTGAGTATTTCCCTCTCATCTATTAAGCCGTACCTTTATTAATGGCAAACGATAAAATTACGTTGTTTATTTGAATAATTAAATTAATAAATGGCAAAGTAGGGTTTAGAGGCTTAAAATCTACCGCATAAGCCTTTTTAATTCCCTTTTCGGTCTCAAAAGGAGGCATTCTTCCATTATTGATATTAAAGAGATATTGATAACATCTAAAAATTTGCTGACACATCACTTATTTAAATCTGATCTAAATCACATTTCCAGTTGCAAACGATCATACTATATTGTATTAATCATCTCTATCTTTATTTTAATATTTTAAGAAATAAAATAAAATAAAAAAACCCAGTTCAAACAGAAATTTTATTGCCGTACTATAGCAAAACAATATTAGTTTGATAGCAAAGTAATTGAATAACGAGGAGCTCCTATAACAAGTAAATTGCTTTCACTAAAAATACCAGTATTGATTTTGAAGCATTAGGGTTTTATTGAATTTGCGATGTTTTTTTTAAGGGTGGTTATTACATCGCCAGTTGGTTGGCTGCCCTTTATATAGTTAAGAACCTGAATCTAATCTAAGGAGTTCGTATTTTAATTTTTTAGTTAGCTTGTCCACTACCAAATCATACGAGTGATCTATTAACTCATACATTAGTTTATCTGGTACAGAACCATCTGTGTTCACACCAATCCAGTGTTTTTTATTAAAATGATAGGCATAATTAATTCCCGAATATTGCTCTCGAAGCTGATCACCTCTTTCTGGGTCACATTTTAAGCTAATAATTTCAAACTCCTCAACATTAATTAAGGCAAACATTTTGCCAACAACCTTAAACACTAAAGCGGTTTCGTTAAACGGAAATTCTTCGGTTACTCCAAGTTTAGCAATGCAATAGTTGCGGTATTCTTCTATATTCACTTTGAGGAAATAGTTTTTAGTAAATTGGTTAATTGGAAATTACACATTACTAATTGGTCATTGCTAATTCGGGCTCAACCCATCTCCCATCTTCTTTAATTAGCTTAATAAGTTCATCCACCGCTACCTCTGGTTTAAGACCTTTTTTTACCACTTCTTGCCCTTTGTAAAGTGATATTTTCTCTACTCCTGCTCCCACATAACCGTAATCGGCATCGGCCATTTCGCCAGGCCCATTTACAATACAGCCCATAATCCCAATCTTTACTCCTTTTAAATGGTCCGTTTGGGCTTTAATTCGGGCGGTTGTTGCTTGCAAATCAAACAAAGTTCTGCCACAAGATGGGCAGGAAATATATTCGGTTTTAGACATTCTTGTTCGAGCCGCCTGCAAAATTCCAAATGCAGTATTATTCGATAGTTCGTTAAAGTTGCAAGTTGAAGTTGAGTACCTAATCATTACTCCATTTGCCATCCCATCAATTAAAACACCCCCCATATCGGTAGCTGCAAATAATTGAAAGTCTTCCTCTTTCATACCCGAATAGTTATTAGCCAACACCACCGGAGCTTTAATATTTTTATGCATTAACTCAAGTACAAATTGGCGATATTGGGGCATGGGATGATTGAAAAAAGTCTTCAAAACCAGCACCGTTTTATCATCAATTTTTGGTAATTTGTCGATGGTATCAATATGTATTTCTAAGAAATTTAATTGGGGGTGACGGTACGCTACCGATGTATATTCTTGCAGATTAAATAAAGGATATGTATTAGCCAAAAAACGACTTCGGTTCCAATTAGAAGAATCCATAATCGCTTTTAATCCAGAAGGCAGCTCTATAGTTAACTTATTTTTGCCCAAATAAATGTAATCAGCTGCGGTATCTAAACTTACCCATTTATCGGTGGCCTGAATATATCTGTAACCTATTAAATGTAAACTATCCTGTCTTTTTAAAGTTTGCTTGGAGTAATCTGCAATAACCCTTGGCGAAGCATCGCCACCAAAGTCTTCTATTTGCACGGTTGATCGAAGTTGATATTCGAATGGATTTTTAGAAGCAACCTCGCTCTCATTTAGCTTCCCATTTTTATAATTTGTGTACCTTTCGACTAATGCATTTGCCACAGGTATTTCCAACTCTGGTTCTTCGGTTAAAGAAATGCGAATGGTATCTCCCAAGCCATCTTCTAAAAGTGTGCCTATACCCACGGATGATTTTATTCTTCCATCTTCACCATCGCCAGCTTCGGTAACTCCTAAATGCAATGGATAGGGCTTTAAACCTTCTTCTTCTAATTTATTTACAAGTAACCTATACGCTTGCACCATAACACGGGTATTACTTGATTTCATGGAAAGCACGATGTTAAAATATTGCTCTTGTTCGCAAATTCTAACAAACTCCAAGGCCGATTCTACCATTCCCATAGGAGTATCGCCATATTTACTTAAAATTCTATCAGAAAGAGACCCATGGTTTGTACCAATTCGCATGGCTGTGCCATATTTTTTACATTGATTAATTAAGGGAACAAACTTTTCTCTAATTCTTTCAATTTCTTTGGCATAAGATTCATCTGTATAACCTATGGTTTCGAACCGCTTTTTGTCAGCATAATTGCCAGGGTTAATTCGTACTTTATCAACATACTTTGCTGCTTCGATGGCAGCATTGGGCGTATAATGAATATCCGCAATTAACGGTACGTTAATACCTCTTGCCCTTAAATCTTCCTTAATAATTTTCAGGTTTTTAGCATCTCTTATACTGGGCGCAGTAATTCTAACATATTCGCAGCCAG
>CAZQWZ010000016.1:0-23278 GCA_964596935.1 uncultured Roseivirgaceae bacterium | reverse complement strand
TGCCTCGCTCTGCCGAAGCGGCTACGCAAAGGCAAAGCGGAATGACTTGCAGGGGTGTTTTAATGGAATAATAAGTGCTTTTAGCTGTATTACTTAGAACTTAACCCTATTTAATAAGCATCACTTTTTTAATCCCAATTCCATTAACAAATATTTTTTCTTTAATAAACCCCATTTTTTTATATAGAGCTATGGCAGGTTTATTTACTGAGGCAGTTTCTACAACTGCAGATTCAAACGATAAATTTGTTAATAAATACTCCAACAAATTACTGCCAATACCTTGCCTAAAATATGTAGGAGAAACCACAAAACTATGGATGTCAAGTGTTGGATTTACTAGTTCGATTTCTGCAATAGCTGCCAAATTTGAACTAACATAATATGCCCAAAATTGAGTTTTTGAAGATTGAATATTGGATATAGACCTGTTAAGCGGAGGAAAATTGTCAATCTTTAAAAGTTTAGCTTCAACAGTATATGATGCTTGAAACAGTTGATAAATGCTTTCAGCTATATCTAAATCAGTATTTTTTAAGAGTTTTATATGGCTATAATATTTCAATTCATTTAAACAATTCTTGCAAGCAGGTCCATAATTTGCCTTTTTGCTCTTTATTATTACCAAGGCTAAACAACGAATCTGAGAATAACCACTCAACTTCTTCCGTTTTATTAATTACATAATTTTCCGTAACTATTTTATACGAGCTAGGTAGTATTCCAAAAATAATTGCTTTGGTATAATCAAGATGATTTTTCCAATCTGTACCCGTGTTATGTTGGTTAATAATGGCTACATCATTAAGAGATAAGCCAATGGCTTTAAGAATATTTAATAGCAGTGTTTCGTCTGTAGTATTTAAAAATTCATTTGAATCATCATTGATAATAATGGCAATCTCTTTTGCATTTCCTCCTTTATAATTAAGTTTTATAGTTGCAGATTCAGTTTCTTCTACTAATGTTGGTTCGGGGTGTTGTTCAATGGGTTTAACCTCTTTGGGAGTTTCAATGTCAATATTATCTTTGATGATATATATATCTTCATCAAAAAATAGCGCAAGACCTGTTTTATTTAGCTCATCCATTTAGGCATTATCTAAATAATTTTTCAACTCTTTAGCATCCGAAACTTTCATTCGTTTTGCCAGCACTAACCGGAGCTGTCTTCTTCTTAAAGCACCTGCGTATAATTCTTTTTCTTCGTCAGTTTCGGGTATTACTTCAGGTATTTCTATCGGGTGGCCTGCTTGATCGACCGCTACAAACGTAAAGTAGGCTTTGTTACTTTTTTCAAGCTTGGTAAACGGCATTCTTTCAGAAGTTACTTGAATATATATTTCCATCGAAGAATTAAAGGCCCTTGTAACATGTGCCTTTAGTGTAACTACATTGCCTAATTGAATTGCTTTTCCAAACGAGATATTATCTACAGATGCCGTTACCACCGTGCGGTTAGAATGCCTTTGAGCACAAATTGCAGCACAAATATCCATCCAGTGCATTAACCTGCCTCCCATTAGATTGTCTAATGTGTTGGTGTCGTTTGGCAACACCAATTCCGTCATTATAACTTTAGAATCGTTTACAGATTTTTTCTTCGCCATAGTCTTATTTTTTCCAGCCTTGTTTGCCTAACAAAGGTACAAAGCTAAAGTTATCATATTCTTTTGTATCAAAATCAATTTCGCTTATTCGGGTAATTAAAAGCATTTTTTGAGTAGTATTATCACCAACAGGAATTACCAACTTTCCTCCAATTTTTAATTGCTCTTTAAGTGCATCGGGCACAACAGGGGCTCCAGCAGTAACTATAATGCCATCAAAAGGGGCATGGATAGGCCAACCAAGGGAACCGTCTCCATTTTTAAGAATTGGGCGGTAGCCCATAATTGGTAGTTTTTTCCTGGTTTTATCATAAAGTACTTTATTATACTCCATGCTAAAAAGGGTAACTCCCATTTCTAATAAAACACACGCTTGATAACCAGACCCTGTGCCAATCTCAAGTATTTTATCATCCATTTTGGGGTCTAATAATTGAGATTGAAAAGCAACCGTATAAGGTTGAGAAATAGTTTGGCCTTCGCCAATAGGAAAAGCTTTATCTTGATAAGCATGTTGAATAAAGGCATTATCAAGAAAATAATGGCGAGGAACTTTGCCAATAGCATCAATCACCTTTGGGTTATTGATCCCTTTTTGAATCAAAATCTTTACTAATTGTCTTCGTAGGCCTCTTGCTTTAAAGCTATCTTCCATGTATAATTTATACTAAGGTGCGAAGATATGAAAACAGTATATATGCAAGGGTGTTAATAGATAAATTCGTTCACAATTTTTGCACCCACTTTCCTTTTTACTGTGTTAAAATTTAAATCCATAGCCATTTGGTATGCATTAAAATTTTGCCTTGTCTAAAGAAAAGTATGAAGTGAAAATGTTAGTAAACCAATTTATCTAATATCACCCTGATGATAATTCGCTAACTTTGATAAAAATATTTTACGAATGTTTACAGGAATTATCGAAGCCACAGGAACCGTATCTTCCATCGAAACAGATGGAGGAAATTTTCATTTTTTTATTAGATCTGAAATTACTTCAGAGTTAAAAATTGACCAAAGTATTGCCCATAATGGTGTGTGCCTTACCGTGGTTGGCATTGATAAGGATGTGTATAAGGTAACTGCTATTCAAGAAACCCTTGATAAATCGAATTTGGGTAAGTTAAAACCGAGTGATACGGTTAATCTTGAACGAAGCATGGCTTCGCACGGCAGGTTTGATGGGCATGTGGTACAAGGCCATGTAGATCAAGAAGCTATTTGCGCCAAAGTAGAAGAGCAGGATGGTAGTTATGTGTTTCAATTTGATGTACCAGGAGGCACTACTTTAATCGTAGAAAAAGGCTCCATTTGTATTAATGGCATTAGCTTAACCTGCTTTAATGTTACCGATTCATCTTTTGAAGTAGCTATTATTCCTTTTACATTCGAGTACACTAATATTAGTGATGTTAAAGTAGGCAGTTCTATAAACCTAGAGTTTGATATTTTGGGTAAGTATGTACAAAAAATGATGGCTGCAAGGGGATAGTGACTTGTATAAGAATTAAACGCTTAGTTTTTTAGGGCTTCATTATTCCTTTTACATTCGTCTGAAATTTTTCTTTCAATGTTGATAAATGGACTTTTTATCAAGTATAGGAAGGTTTGTTTTTTTGTCAAATTTTTTTATAGGGTTACCCATATAAGTCCCGAATAGACTAATAAACAAGTTATCATTCTTTCTCTTTTTTTTACGTAATGGAGCGTAGCGAAATGGAGTAAAAAAAAGAGAAAGAATGACCCAACAACGTGGTGCAACTAATTAGGTAACCCTATTCTTTGAATCCATAGTTTATTTTTTCAACAGGTAGTTCTAAAGAAAGATCGAATAATCTATCTCTATTATAATTTACTCAGCAAGTTTCGCAGTAACAATTGCTACTCATGGATAAGGCACTCCAAGTGTATTGCAGGCTCGCAAATTTTCAGTTCCTGTTTTAGTAAATTCAATAGTCAATCTTGCCCCAGGAATATTTAATGCGTTGTCGAGATGGTATGCAATGTAAGTTAAAGTTTCCAAAGAAGTTTTTTCTTTAACTTTTTCAAATTCGTCAAGGAAACGAATTACTGGCAAACTGCAAGCAAGCTCGCTTTCGCTCTCAACAATAACATTTTGTTAGCCCTGGTTTTTTTCAATATAGTTTTGTAATTGAAGAACCCAATCTGTTTTTAGCGTAAATTTTACATTAGGTTCTAACCCAACAGATTCTAACTTTAAGAATTTTGAGTGCTTTTTAGATGTTAAAATTACCATAAATTCCCCACAAGGAAGGTTATAATTAGCGTTAACAATTTCATAGGCTGCTGTGCCATTTGTTCTATTGCCAAAAGTTTTACAATTGTCAGAAGCACTTCGAGGGCATATATATAAAAAAAACTAGCAAACCTTATTCCGGCAATTATTTTGCGTTAGCCAAAAATTACGTCAAGGATTTTGGAATTTGTAATCTAACGGAAATTGAAAAAATCACTTATTATCGACTAATTCGTTAGCGGAAAGAAATCAATTTTTATTTAATAAATATGGGCTTTCAAATAATTTAGGGATTGTTTGAATCTGGTTTAAATTATAATAGCTCTCTGTATTATTGGTTATTTTCATTTCATTGTGGTTAATTAAGTTAATACTTCATATCTTTGCGCACCAGAATGAAAAGAGGTGGTTAGAAGAGCAGATTATAATATAGATATCTTCAAATTGTCTAATAGTTCTCATCAATACAATTTTGATTTTGATGATAGCTTTTTTGATTTATTTGAAGATTCGTTAGTAGATAAGGGAAACGGTAAAGTTGACCTTGTTTTGTTGAAATCTGACTCTTTTATGGAGCTCAAATTTGAAATGTCGGGAGAAATAGAACTTGTTTGCGATCGAAGTTTAGAGCCATTTTGGTTTAAGCTAGATTTGAAGAACAGATTACTATTAAAGTTTGGTGATGACTGGGAAGAATTAAGTGATGAAATACTTATGATGCCTAGAGGAGAACAAACCATAAATGTATCGCAATACATTTATGAGTTTATTGGAGTTGCGGTTCCAATGAAAAAACTTCATCCCAAATTTAATAATGAAGAAGAGGAAGAAGATTTCTTTTACTCTTCAGAAGATGGTAATGATGATGACATGCCTATCGACCCTCGATGGAAAAAGTTAAAAGATTTAAAATAAAGAAATAGAAAAATGGCGCATCCTAAAAGAAAAATATCGAAATCTAGGAGAGACAAAAGAAGAACCCATTATAAAGCAACTGCGGCTACGTTTATGGAATGTTCAAATTGTGGTTCACCTGTATTAATGCACAGAGTTTGTGCTGATTGTGGTTATTACAAGGGCAAACCTGCGATTGCAAAAGAAGTAGCAGTTTAAGTACCGAGTCTTTTGCTTTTAGCAAAAAGCTTTTGAGTACCTTATGGTTATCAGTAATAGACATAAAATGGAAAGCTCTCCGAATTCTCGGAGGGCTTTTTGTGATTATACAAACATGACTTATAAGGATATTGGTATCATTTCTATAAATGCCATCAATGTAATAAACTTGCTAGATTATTTTCAATATTTGTATTCAAATAATAGAAAATAGATTTTATTAATTACAATTTACCTTTTACACTATTTTAATATGAGTAAAATTAATGCCGCTATTACAGGAGTACAAGGTTATGTGCCCGATTATGTTTTAACCAACGATGAATTGGCAACGATGGTTGATACTAATGACGAATGGATTGTTAGTAGAACAGGAATTAAAGAGCGAAGAATATTGAAAGGTGAAGCTCAAGGAACATCTGTAATGGCTATTGAGGCTGTAAAAGGATTGTTGAAAAAAACCAATACAGATCCACTTGATGTGGATCTGGTAATTTGTGCTACAGTAACTCCTGACCATGTTTTTCCAGCAACTGCAAATTTAATAGCAGCTGGTACTGGGTTAGACAATGCATTTAATTTTGATATTGGAGCTGCATGTTCAGGATTTATTTATGCACTTACTACAGGAGCAATGTATATCCAAAGTGGGATGTACAAAAAGGTAATTATTGTTGGTGCAGATAAAATGTCATCAATAGTTGATTACACAGATAGAACAACCTGTATAATTTTTGGTGATGGAGCTGGTGCCATTATGTTAGAGCCAACCACAGAAGATGTTGGCATCATAGATTCGATTCATAAAAGTGATGGCAACGGAGCTAAATTTTTACGAATGAAAGCTGGTGGAAGCAAACACCCTGCTACTGAAGAAACAGTTAAAAACAGAGAGCATTTTGCATTTCAAGATGGGAAAACAGTTTTTAAGTTTGCGGTAACTAATATGGCTGATTATGCTGAAAAAATAATGAAGAGAAATAACCTTTCATCAGATGATATTGCCTACTTAGTGCCACATCAAGCTAATAAACGTATTGTGGATGCAACATCAAGACGAATGGGTGTTGATGATTCAAAAGTAATGATGAATATTGAGCGATACGGAAATACTACATCAGCCACTATTCCTTTACTTTTATGGGACTATGAAAAGAAGCTTAAAAAAGGAGATAACCTAGTGATTGCTGCCTTTGGCGGTGGATTTACTTGGGGTTCTATCTTTGTTAAATGGGCTTATGATTCTAAATAAATAAAATAAATTAGCAATTTTAATAAGAATTAATGGCTTCAACATCAGATATAAAAAACGGATTATGCATTGAGTTTAATCATGGACTTTATGTGGTTACATCGTTTCAACACGTAAAGCCAGGCAAAGGCCCTGCTTTTGTTAGAACAAAACTCAAAAATATTGAAACAGGCAAAGTAATTGATAATACTTTTTCATCGGGCCATAAAATTACTACTGCTCGTATCGAGCGTAGGGCGCACCAATATTTGTACAAAGATGATTTGGGCTATCATTTTATGGATAGCAATACCTTTGAGCAAATGTCGCTTGAAGAAGGTTTAATAGCTGGAGCCAGATTTTTAAAAGATGGGCAAGATGTTGAAGTTGTTTACCATGCAGAGCTTGAAAAACCTTTGACGTGCGAATTACCTGCATTTGTAGTGTTAGAAATAACTTATACAGAGCCAGGAGTAAAAGGAGATACCGCTACAAACTCAACCAAAGCTGCAACGCTAGAAACGGGGGCTGAAATTCAAGTGCCTCTTTTTATAAACCAAGAAGAAAAAATTAAAGTTGATACACGTACAGGTTCTTACTCAGAGCGTGTAAAATAAATACACTATTTAATAAGCAAACTTAAATTAGTATTTTATTGTAAAAATGGAGTTTCCAACTGATTTTTGTAAAATAATTATAAACAGATGAAAAGTAAAGAAATTCGTGACCTAATAGACTTTATTGCTGAAACTGGCTTAAATGAAGTTAATATTGAAACGGAAGAGTTAAAACTTTCCGTAAAAAGAAGTGCCGATGTTCTTGCACAGGCTGCACCGATTGCCGCAGCTGTTCAGCCTATGGTTGCACCAACGGTAGCACAGCAAGCAGATGTTAGTGTTGCAACTGCACCCTCAGATAATGAGAATTATGTAGAAGTTAAATCTCCTATGATTGGTACTTTCTATCGTTCTGCCAACCCTGAGTCTGCTCCATTTGTTAGTGTGGGAGATTCAATTTCTTCGGGCCAAATTGTGTGTGTAGTTGAGGCTATGAAATTATTTAACGAAATTGAAACTGAAGTGAGTGGAACTATCGTTAAAGTATTAGTAGATAACTCATCTCCTGTAGAATATGATCAACCCTTATTTTTAGTAGATCCTTCATAATTTAATCCTTCTATCTGTGTTTAAGAAAATACTAATTGCCAATAGGGGCGAAATAGCCCTTCGTATTATTCGTACCTGTCGTGAAATGGGCATCAAAACGGTTTCGGTGTATTCTAAAGCTGATAAAGAAAGTTTGCACGTAAAGTTTGCAGATGAGGCTATTTGTATAGGCGAAGCGCCAAGTAGCGAGTCGTACCTAAATATTACTCGAATTATTTCTGCTGCAGAAATAACCAATGCCGATGCCATTCATCCTGGCTATGGTTTTTTATCTGAAAATGCTGAATTTTCTGAGGTATGTCGTGAGTACGGCATCAAGTTTATTGGTGCTACTCCAGAAATGATTAACGGAATGGGAGATAAGGCTTCTGCTAAGGCTACCATGAAAAAAGCGGGCGTTCCTGTAATTCCTGGCTCTGATGGCTTACTAAAATCTGTTGCAGAAGGCAAAAAAGAAGCTCAAAAAGTTGGTTATCCTGTTATATTAAAAGCTACTGCTGGTGGTGGTGGTAGAGGAATGCGCATTGTAAAAGAGGAGTCTGGGTTTCAGAAAGCATGGGATGATGCACGTATGGAATCGGGAGCAGCCTTTGGCAACGATGCACTTTACATGGAAAAGTATATTGAAGAGCCTCGACATATAGAAATTCAGATAATTGGAGATAGCACAGGTAAAGCCTGCCATTTATCTGAAAGAGATTGCTCAATACAAAGAAGACATCAAAAATTAATTGAAGAAACGCCTTCGCCTGTTGTAACCGATGAAATTAGGAATAAAATGGGTGCTGCTGCTATTTTAGGGGCTGAATCCATTAAATACGAAGGTGCTGGTACGGTTGAATTTTTATTAGATAAGCACGGGGATTTCTATTTTATGGAAATGAACACCCGTATTCAGGTAGAGCACCCAATTACCGAGGAAGTAACCGATTTTGATCTTATCAAAGAGCAAATTAAAGTTGCAGCTGGTATTCCGATTAAGGGGATTAATTATTTCCCAAAACTCTTTTGCATGGAGTGTAGAATTAATGCAGAAGATCCAACCAAAGATTTTAGACCCTCGCCCGGTAAAATTACTAATTTGCACATGCCTGGTGGGCGAGGTATTCGTATTGATAGCCACGTATATGCAGGTTACACCATTCCTCCTAATTACGATTCGATGATTGCTAAGCTTATTGTAAGTGGGCAAAGCCGAGAAGAAGTAATTACTAGAATGAAACGTGCCTTGCAAGAATTTGTGATTGAAGGTGTAAAAACAACGATCCCATTCCATATTAAATTAATGGATGACGAACGGTTTAAATCAGGTAATTTTACAACTGCCTTTTTAGACACATTCGATTTTTCTGCTATTTAAAAGTGAAATTTCCCGAAAGTTCTGAACTTTCGGGAAATTACTCAAAGCCCTACTTAGCCAAAGTTTATTTTTTGCTTTTTAGTTTAATTTTTGCAATAGAGTATTGCACCGAAATATTGCCGTGTAGCAAATACATCGCTGTGGGCGAAAATTGAACCCAACTACCATCAGAGTAAATCAACATCGCTTTAGTACTAAATTTACCAAACCGTTTTTCAAAAAAAGCATGAATGCCAGCAAACTGTAAAGTTGAAGCATGGTATGTAAAATTATAGGTAGATACATTTGTTATTATTCTTATATCAAAATCATAATTATATGGCTCTCCAATATTTAGTATGGATAGCCCAGCACCCACTGAACTGCTTTTTAAAAAACCTTTAGTAGTAGAAAAATTATATTGAACAGAGAAGTGTACATCTGCTACGAAACCACCAATTTGATATTTGTTATTAACAACAGGTTGCAAAGACATTAGCAGTTTATTCGTTGAATACCTTAGTGTAGGCGAAATAGAGAAAGAAAAATTAGGGGTGTTCCATAATATACTTACTATACCGCCAGCCCCAGCAGATGCCAATGTTCCTGGTGGTGGATTGCGTGAATAATAATGCAATAAATCGGGGTTTCCTCTTCTAAATAAATATAGCTGACCAATGGCTCCTGCTCTAAATTCTAGGGTATTATTTTTTTGAGCTAGCACTGCTCTGCTAGCTCCTAAAACCAATACTATAATTAATATACTATGTTTGGTAAACGGCATTAGTCTATAATAATTCCGAAACAACCAGTATCAACCCAATGGGAACCCATATTGCCTCTAAAAACTCTTTCGGCTAAGAAAGATGATTCGTACGATCTATATTCTAATGAGAGGTCAGTATAATTTCCAATGGTCGAAGTTTGCACACCTGCTGGCCAAGGGTCATACTCAAATATAGTATGTAGGGCTTCGTAATACGTATTATACCTTGGGTCATTGCTCCAATCATATACAAAATACTTATTTTCAGAAGCTAAGTTTTGATACGTATCGTTTCTTGCAGATCTTCTGCTTACTTCTCTAATGTTATCACGTGGGTGTGACTCAGCCCCTCTACCTGAATATAAATAAGTTTCTTTATCACTAGTATCGTATGAGTTAAAAAATATTCTTGCAGTCCAAGCAACTTCGGCTGCACCGCCTATCCAATCTTCCTTCATACAAGAAGTTCCGTGAATGGCTAATCCTTCAATTGCAGGGCTTTGGTAAGAAAGGAGTTTGCCATTGGTATCGCCCATTTTAACTTCAATTGGTATCTTTCCATTTGCATCCACTCGTTCGTTAACTCCAATTACCCACACTTCGTGTTGTGCTGCATATTCTTCTGATATCATTCCTTTATTTAAAAGCTTATCGTTTTTAAAAGCATAGCCTTGGTATTCGCCATTGGCTGTTGGTGGCCCATCTCTAAAAATAATAATGGGTTGTTCTTTGCCTATTTCTCCCATCTCTTTAAGTTCCTCATAATTAGGAATAAAAATTTGAGGGTAAAGTGGCTCTACGTTTTTAATGTTTTTAAAGCTTTGCAAAGCAGCTTCAGTTTTTAAGGTAACCTCAGTTTTTGTGGTTTTACCATTAACTGTGTTTTTTGATGCTAACATAGTTGCAAACAAAACGTTATTATCTCCATCAAATTGTTTATCAATCTCATTATATATTAATTTACGGCTTTCGCTATCGTTGCCATATTGTGTGGCAATATCTGCTAAGGGTACAAACAGTTGGGTTTCGTTACTAAGGCTTTCTATTTCAATAAAAGTTACCTCCTCTTGAGGCTCAATACGCTGCTGGCAACTAGCTATTATAAGCCCTGCTGCCAAAATTAGATAATTTTTTTTCATAATTTTAATCAAGTTTGTTAATTTATAGCAAACCTAATATGGGGGGGTAAAATCCTAATTATATCACATATAATTATATAATATAAAGCATTAGCCTGCTTACTACCCCTTGTTGGTGTTGTTTTGCCAACAAGCATTGAATGAAAACCTTAGCAAAATGCTGGGCTTTTTTATTGGCTAAAAAGAGCTAAATATTTATGCTGATTTGCAGTTACACTATACGTAGTTTCAACCGTTTTTCTACCAGCATTACCTAGCTTATCTCTTAGTGTTTTAGATTCAATTAACTGGCTCAAACACGCTACCCATTCCTCTTTGGTTGATGCTAAAAAGCCATTTACACCATGTTCAATAATATCAGTATTTACTCCAACTGGTGACATAATTGAAGGAATTGCCAACCCCATATATTGCAGCCCTTTTAAGCCACATTTACCACGAGTCCACTCAATATCTGGCAAAGGCATAATGCCTATATCTATGTCTTGTAGGTCTTCCACTTCCGTTTCACTTACCCATTTTTGGCCAACAATATGTAATGGTTTATAGCGATAATTAGCATCTCCAATAACTTTGAATGCAACCTTATTGCCATACTTGGCTTTTATTTCGGTTAGTGCATCAATGGCACTTTCAAAGTGCTTAATGGTAGTAAAACTCCCACTCCAACCAATAATTACCTCTTCAGAGTCGGGCTTAGGCCGTGGTTTATACCAATCAGTATCAATAGTTGTGGGTATTATTAGTACGTTTTTATTGTATTGCTTGGCATAATCGGCTAAGTAATCATTGCCAGCCACTATTGTATCACTAAGCCCAATAATTTCGGCAGTTTTTGAGGGTTTCTTTAAAAAAGCCAGTTTGCCATTCGCTTCATTTTTATCTTCCAGCCAAATGGAATCATCAAAATCGAATATAAGTTTGGCCTTGCTTTTGGCAAATCTTTTTTCGAAGTAGGTTGTGCCTGTCATAAAAGCCTCTCGCTGAACAAAAATGTAGTCGAAATTATTGGCTCTTTTAACATCTTTGAGCCTATGAAGCCAGCTTTTGATAAAAATATTTAGTTTTCCGAAATAGTTTCCTGGAGTGTATAAAACCTTATCGTCCTCTTCAGATATTAAATAGGACAACTCCCATTCAATATTATTTAATTCTATGAAAGGAAAGTATTGCTCGAACCGGTATCGCTGTGAAGGCGATCTGTCGAATCGGTGCATGCCGATGAATAAAGCTTTAGTTTTATTCATCTTCCTCAATAATTGTACTTAATTCCGAATACCAATCTTTCCCATATTTGCGAATCAATGGTTCTTTCAAAAATTTATAAACGGGCACACCCAATGCTTTGCCGTTTGAGCAAGCAGCTTTGCAAATATGCCATTGATCGTAATTTACTGCATCAAACTTTTTGTACGACTGTATGCGAATAGGATATAAATGACAAGAGATTGGCTTTTTGAACTCAATTTTTTTATCTAAATAGGCTTGCTCTATCCCACATTTTAATATCTTTCTTTCATCGTAAATGGCATAAGCACATTCCTTATTATTAATGGTTGGTGTCGAATATTCTTTATCTTCATCTAAAATATAGGCTCCTTGATTCTTAATCTCTTTAGCACCTTTGGGTGATAAATAAGGAAGCACTTTGGACTGAATGGAATCCATAATATCTAATTCTTCATCGGTAAGAGGGGCCCCTAAATCTCCCTCTACACAACAAGCGCCTTTGCAGCTTTCTAAATCACAAACAAAGAATTTTTCTTTAATGTCATCCGATAAGATAACATTACCAACTTCCATCATATAGCTCTATTTGTTGCAAAGTTAAGATTAATCGAAGAACCTTCCATTGACGCTAAGAAAAAAACTATTTTTTAAACTTGATTACATTATTTTAGCAAGAAAAAAATAGTATGAAAACCTTCCTTTTAGTAGCTTCTTGTTTAATATCTGTTAATGGATTTTCTTATCAAGCTAAACCATACGATTTTCCTAAGCCAGTTAATACAACATCTAAATCAATTTTTAAGCAAGATAGAAAACAGTTTAGCTTTAAAAATGGTGTGTATTTTGATAATACTTTTAAAAGTGCAAACATTGGCAAATTAGAAGAAACTGATTCTTCCTATATAATTTATTTAGTACCTGAAAATGAGCCTATAAACTACAGCCCTTGGTATGCTTTTAAGGTATGGGCTAAAAAAGATACTGTAATTAATGTTGTGATGGATTATGGGCATTATAAATACGGACAACGGTATTGGCCTAAACTAAGCACCGATGGGGAGAAGTGGAATGCATTATCAGAGGCATCTTTTTTAAAACTAGATAGCACTAAAGTAAGGTTTAGGTTAGCAATAACAGATGAGCCACTTTTGGTTTCTGCTCAAGAAATTCAAGATTCTGAGAAGGTGATTGATTGGAGCAGAGAATTAAAAAGGGGAGTCTATAAAGTTGCTGGAAAATCAAAGCTAGGTAGAGACATTCCAATGGTTGAAATATCAACTAAAAAAAGCAATCCTGTGGTGGTTATTTTTAGCCGGCAGCATCCACCTGAAGTAACTGGTTATTTGGCAATGCAATCATTTATGAAAAGAATTTTAGAAGCTGATGAATTATCAAATCAATTTTTGAAAAAATATACGGTACTAATGTTTCCATTATTAAATCCAGATGGAGTTGATTTAGGCCATTGGCGACATAATGCAGGCGGAGTAGATCTAAATAGAGATTGGGCGTATTATAATCAGCCAGAAACTAGGCAAGTAGCTGACTATATTGTTAACTTTGTTTCAGAAAACGACTCAAAAGTGGTTCTTGGGTTAGATTTTCATTCTACCTTTAAAGATATTTATTACACCAATATAGATTCATTGGTTTCAACTCTTCCAGGATTTTCCAAAGAGTGGATTTCTCAGATAAAAAATCGAATTGAAGATGATGAAGCTAGAGTTAGCCCATCTGGTTTGGGTAAACCAGTTTCTAAATCTTGGTTTTTTACACAGTTTGGAGCAGAAGGAATTACCTACGAAATTGGCGATAATACAGACAGGAAAATAATTGAGGTTAAAGGAGCAGTTTCAGCAGAAGAAATGATGAAATTATTGATAAAAGAAACCAACTAGTTTTAGGCAAAGTTATAGTACAAATTTAATGGATTATTTAGAAGGATTAAATGAACCCCAAAGGGAAGCTGTTGAAAATACAGAAGGGCCAATGATGATAATTGCAGGGGCGGGTTCAGGTAAAACACGGGTATTAACATATCGTATTGCACATCTTATAAAGTCAAAAGGTGTAGATCCTTTTAATATTTTATCCCTTACGTTTACCAATAAGGCAGCATCTGAAATGCGAAAGCGAATCGAAGGTGTAATTGGTTTAGAAGCACGCAATATTTGGATGGGTACTTTTCACTCCGTTTTCGCACGCATACTTAGAAGTGAGGCTCCGCACATTGGCTATCCAAGCAATTTTACAATATACGATGCCGATGATTCTAAAATGTTGATTAGAACCATTGTAAAGGAGTTAAACTTAGATGACAAACTCTATAAAGCTAATATTGTATTTAACAGAATTTCTGGAGCAAAAAATAGATTGG
Source organism: uncultured Roseivirgaceae bacterium (assembly GCA_964596935.1). GTDB lineage: Bacteria > Bacteroidota > Bacteroidia > Cytophagales > Cyclobacteriaceae > JAKISE01. Next base: position 9,050 of record CAZQWZ010000016.1, on the reverse strand, counting down.
TTTCCTATAAAGAATATAATGCGAACCCTACCTACAAAACTGATGATGAGCAAAACAGAAGGCCTGAACTCGGTAAAATATATAAAATTTATGCTGAACGCTGTTTTAAGGCAGGCGCAATGGATTTTGATGATTTACTTTTTAATACTAATGTGTTATTTCGCGATCATCTAGAAATACTAAATAAATACCAGCACCGGTTTAAGTATGTAATGGTTGATGAGTTTCAGGATACCAATATTTCGCAATATTTAATAACAAAAAACCTTTCTGCGGTAAGCGAAAATATATGTGTGGTAGGTGATGATGCTCAAAGTATTTATGCATTTAGAGGGGCAGACATTCAAAATATTCTAAATTTTGAAAAAGACTATCCAACGTTAAAAATTGTAAAATTAGAACAGAACTACCGTTCTACTAAAAATATTGTGAATGTTGCCAACAACATAATTGGTTATAATAAAGCACAGCTCAAGAAAAACGTTTGGACCTCTAATGATGAAGGAAACCAAATTGAATTAATAAAAAGTGCCTCTGATAATGAAGAAGGCAAATTAGTTGCCACTTCTATTTTTGAAGAAAAAGCGCAACATCAATTACATAATGCTGATTTTGCCATTTTATACCGTACCAATAGCCAATCTAGGGCGATGGAAGAATCGCTAAGAAAGCTAAATATTAAGTATAAAATTATTGGAGGGCTTTCGTTTTATCAACGAAAAGAGATTAAAGATCTTTTAGCATACATGCGATTTGCCATTAATAATAAAGATGAAGCATCTTTTAAAAGAATAATTAATTTACCCAAAAGAGGCATTGGAGATACTACAGTTAATAAACTTATAGTAGCCGCTAATGAGCAAAATGCAACTATTTGGGATGCACTACAATATGCACATCAAATAGTGCCAGGCAGGGCGGCAAATGCCATTGCTGACTTTGTGAATTTAATTAAGCGATTTGCCATTGAAATAGAAAAAAATGATGCGTATGAAGCTGCAACTGCTATTGCAAAAGGTTCGGGCTTATTACGAGATTTATATGCCGATAGAACCGTAGAAGGCCTTAGCAGATACGAAAACGTGCAAGGCTTGCTAAATGCAGTAAAAGAATTTGTTGACGATGACGAAGCGGTAGTTGGAGGAGACGAACCCAAGGATAAACAGTTGGGTACATTTCTTCAAGAAATTACTTTATTAACAGGCCAAGATCAAGATGGAGATGATGATAACGATAAAGTTACATTAATGACCATCCATATGTCTAAGGGGTTAGAATTTAAAAATGTTTACATTGTTGGTTTGGAAGAAGATTTATTTCCATCGCAAATGATGTTAAGTTCTAGGGCAGATTTGGAAGAGGAAAGAAGACTTTTTTATGTAGCCATTACACGAGCAGAACAAAAGGTATTTTTAAGTTATGCATTAAGCCGTTATCGTTTTGGGCAACTCAAAAGTTGTGAGCCTAGTAGATTTATTGATGAAATTGATCAAAAATTTATTAAAGAAAGCAGCAAATTTGGAGGCCGAACTTTACAACCCACTAGTGCTATTAGTAGCCAGTATGCCAAAAACTTAGTGCGTAGCACTATAAATAAACCGGCCAATAATAACGCTGCCATACAGCATACACCTTCTGCCGATTTTACACCAAGTGATACCTCTAAGTTAGAAGAGGGAATGAAAGTGGAACACGCTAAATTTGGCTTTGGTATTGTGGTAGAAATAGATAATTCTGGAACTAGTAGAAAAGCCAAGGTACTATTCGATAACTTTGGGGAGAAAACATTATTACTTAGCTTTGCTAAACTAAAAATACATTGATGGATAAAACTAATTTTGATTACAATACAGGTCGCGAGCATTTGAATTTACGCGAGTTTGGTAGAAATGTGCAAAGTTTAGCAGAGCACCTGTTAACAATTGAAGATAAAGAGAAGAGATCGCGCTATGCAACTGGGCTTATTGAGCTAATGAGGCAAGTGGTGCCATCCATAAAAGATACTCCTGAGGATACTCAAAGGCTTTGGGATGATTTAAATTTAATGACAAATTTCAAATTAGATATTGATACGAAATTTGATATGCCAGAGGTGCATGTAGAAAAAAAACCACAAACGGTTGGCTATAATTTTCATCTGATTAAATTTAGACATTATGGGCATAATTTAGTTTTAATGGTTAAAGAAGCCATAAAAATGACGGATGAAGCTCAACAGCATGATGCAATTATTCATATTGGCAAGCTGATGAAAAGTTATCATATGACTTGGAATAAAGAGATTGTTGATGATGAAGTACTTGTAAAAAATATTGGCATTATGTCAGAAGGAGTATTAAAAATTGATATTGAAAAAGTAAAGGCAGATAACCTTTTTGAGCCTCTTTATAAAGAACGAATTAGACCTGATACTACTACTACTAATACTAGCAGTTCAAGTCGCTATAAGAAAAATAATAACGGGCACAAAAATCAAAACCAAAATCGTAGAAGAAGAAGCTAATGTCTGTATTTGAAATTCAGGGAGGAGCCAAGCTCTCTGGCTCAATCGAAGCCCAAGGTGCTAAAAACGAAGCCCTTCAAATTTTATGTGCCGTATTACTTACGTCCGATGAAGTAATAATTAATAAAATTCCCAATATTGTAGATGTAAATAAGTTAATTGATTTGCTTGCAGCAATGGGGGTTGAAGTTACCAAGCTTGGCGATGAATCGTATAAGTTTAAAGCGGCTAATGTTAATGTTGATTATTTAGAATCTGACGAATATATAAAAAAGGCTTCTTCGTTAAGAGGTTCTATTATGATATTAGGGCCATTATTGGCACGATTTGGCAAAGCTAAAATACCTCAGCCTGGAGGCGATAAAATTGGCCGAAGAAGACTAGATACACATTTTATAGGGTTTCAAAATCTTGGAGCCAAATTCACATTCGATTCTAAATCAGGGTTTTATTCTATAGATGCTACTAATTTAATAGGTAGCTACATGTTGTTAGATGAAGCATCAGTTACTGGCACGGCCAACATAATTATGGCGGCTGTTTTGGCAAAAGGAAAAACCACTATTTATAATGCTGCGTGCGAGCCATACATTCAGCAATTATGTAAAATGCTTAATAGAATGAATGCCAAAATTTCTGGTATTGGATCCAACTTATTAAATATAGAAGGAGTAGAAATTCTATCGGGTACAGAGCACACTATGCTGCCTGATATGATTGAAATTGGTAGCTTTATTGGTATGGCAGCGATGACACGGTCTAGCTTAACCATAAAAAATGCTTCGGTAGAAAACTTAGGCATAATCCCAACTATGTTTAGGAGGATGGGCGTAAAGCTTGAAATTAAAGGAGATGATATTTATGTGCCTGCGCAAGAGCATTATGAAATAGAAACATTTATAGATGGCTCAATTATGAATATTGCCGATGCCCCTTGGCCTGGTTTAACACCAGATTTGTTGAGTATAATTTTGGTTATGGCTACGCAAGCAAAAGGCACTGTGCTAATTCATCAAAAAATGTTCGAAAGTCGCTTATTTTTTGTAGATAAGCTTATCGAAATGGGCGCAAAAATCATTCTTTGCGACCCACATAGAGCAACGGTAATTGGGTTAGATCATACGACAGAACTTCGTGGTATTAAAATGACATCGCCTGATATTCGAGCGGGTGTATCTTTATTAATAGCTGCTCTTTCAGCTAAGGGAACAAGTAGGATTTTTAATGTAGAGCAAATAGATAGAGGGTATCAAAACATTGATACAAGGCTTAACGCGCTAGGAGCAAATATTAAACGTATAGATTAACTTCCTAATTTCAAACCTAGAATCCGCTTGGCTTAAATTGTTACGCTTTTATAATTAATAACACAATTTTAAGTTTTTTAACATTCATTTCAATATTGTTATAATTGTTGTGCTGCATCTGTATAAATTAGTTAACATTATTAATCAGCGCAACTTTATTTTTAACAAAATCACAAACCAATGAAAAATAGAATTTTATCAATAGGATTAGTTATAAACTTGTTGTTATTAACGTTTACAGTATCAACCGCACAGTTAAAAGGCGATACGTTTGCTGAGGCAAAAACTTCTAAAATAGCCAACTTAACTTATACATTTTCTAAAACACCAGGCTTTATTTATTCAACAGGCACTAACCAGTATGCAGGTATTTGTGTAGATATGATGAAAAAATTTGAGCAATATGTAAAATCTAACTATCAAATTACAGTTAAATCGACTTATAAATTAGCTCCAGATGATAATTTTACAAAGATGTTAGCATCTGTAAAATCAGGTAATGGAGGCGTGTTTGGCTTAGGCAATATTACCATTACGAGTTCTCGAAAAAAAATGTATAATTTCAGTCCTCCCTTTATTAATAACATCTCTTTATTGGTAACTAGCAAATCTGTTACTACGCTTACTAAAATGGAAGATATGAGTAAGGTTTTTGCAGGGATGACCGCTTACACTGTAAAAGGATCTACCAATGAAATAGAGTTTTATAGGTGGAAGAAAGCATATTACCCAGAAATGAAAATTGCCTATGTAGGTTCATTTTCTGAAGCTGTAAATAAAGTTGCAAGTGATTCTAAGGCTTTTACAAATGTGGATTTTACTTATTATTTAGATGCAGTAAAAGCAAAAAGATCTGTAAAAAGGCATATAGCTGGGTCTTCTAATAGTGAAGAATTTGGAATTATTATGCCAAAGTCAAATGATTGGTCACCAATATTGGCTGAGTTTATGAACTCTGGCTTTTTAGAAGGAACGGAGTATAAAGCAATAATTCGAAAGCATTTAGGCGAAAGCGCTATTAAACTATTAGAATCTGTAAAATAAGAAGTTAAAAATAATTTTAAAAAAAGATGGCAACTGTATTTATGCAGTTGCTTTTTTGTTTAATGGCAAGCTTACAATAAAGGTTGCACCAGTATTAATTTCGCTTATACATTTAATGGTGCCATCCAACTTATTTACCAGTGAAGAAACAATGGCTAATCCCAAACCACTTGAAATTTCGTTACCAGTTGGTAAAGCATTTCCGGTTTTATACTGGTTAAAAATTTGATCCATATCTTCTTGAGATACTCCTTTACCATTGTCTGAAATGGAAAATGAAAAATTGTTTTTTGTAGTAGAGCACTCTATTGTAATTGTTTCGCCACTCGAAGAAAACTTAATTGCATTTGATAGTATATTATCAAATATTCTAGCTATCGAATTTATATCAGAATTAACTTGGCAATCATTTTTAGGTTGTTCAAAACTTAATAGTATGTTTTTCGTTTTCGCAAGTTGCTCAAAACTCTGTGTCCTTTTAGTTATAAAATTATTTAGATCGAAATCAGATAGTTTGATAACGTAGGCGCCTGATTTTAAGGCTTTAATGTCCACTAAGTTTTGCACTAACGTTAAACCTTCGTGTGTAACTGTATTAATTTTAAAGAGTATATCTCTAAATGAATCATCTATATTTTCGGTTTGGAGCTCAAGCACATGAACTAGCCCTTTAATTTTATTAAAGGGAGATTTTAAATCGTGAGAAATAAGACTTATGGACTTGTTTTTTTCTTCATTTGCCAAAAGCAATTGAGCATTTACCTTGCGCGAATGCTTTAGAGAAAACCAGATAATAATAGCCAAAATGCAAACCACAATTACGGTTGCAAGTAGGAACCTGGATAGCAATCTTTCATTTTTTATAGTAAGTGTTTGGTTTGATATAATGGCAGAGTTTAAAGCATGCTCTTTCATTTTTATTTCTAAATCATACGATTTTTGCATTTGATCTATCCGCCAAGATTCTGTACTATTTGCTAGACTATCCATTAAAAACATATAATTTTCTAAATACTGGAGAGCCAATTTTAGGTTATTATTTTTTTTATAGATAACAAATAAAATTTGATTGGCTTCTTTTTCTTCATTAGGAAAACTTAGTTCTTTAGCTTTTTCTAATCCTATTTTTCCATAATACAAGCCCTTGTTATAATCTTTATTCTTGGAGTAAAGATTAGCTAAGTCTAAATAAACCGATACTACTTGTTTTTTATTGCCAATTACCTCGAAGGTGTCTAATGCATTATTATACCCAATTATTGCTTTAGAAAAATTACCCTTGTACTCGTAAACCTTGGCAATTTTTGTTTTTGCAGTAGCGTAGCCTTGTCTATCTTTTAAAATACTGAGGTAGTCTAATGCCAACTCGTAGTTTAAGCGTGCCGAATCTAGTTGGTTTTGGTATAGATAGTAATCGCCATAAAGAATGTGAACTTGATGAACCCCTCTAATATAATTATCATCTTTAAAAACCTGGAGGCAATAATCTAAATACCTTTTTGCCTGGTCGTATTTTTTAAGATTAATATATAAACGAGCTACTTTTTTAGCTGATCTAGCCTTAATTATCGGAATGCCCAAGGTGTCGCTTAACCCCAAGGAGTTATAATAGTACTTCATTGCCTCAGAATTATTGCCTTGTGCTTCATAAACAGCGCCAATATGGCGTAGAGTAGCAACTAATATTTTGTAGTAATTATTTGTTTCGCATATTTTTACTCCATCGAGCAAATGTTTTAGAGCTTCGCTTAGGTCGCCAGATTTAATCTTAGCAGCCCCCATTCGGTTTAACGATACTGCTTCTAATTTTGTATCGTTAAGAGATTTACTAATTGAATAAGCCTCTAATCCGTATTGATAAGCCAATTGTGGATTGCTAAATTTATAAGACCAAGACAACGCAAAAAATATTTCTACCTTCTCTTCATCCGCGGCAGCATCTAGTTTTTCCATCAGGCTATCCATTACATGTTGCCTTTGGGCAAAGCTATAATTGGCAAAAAAGCCAAATAAGCTAAAAAATAATATGAATAATAATTTTAATTTCATAATGGGCTAGTGCTTGCGCTAATATAATAAACAATCCATTAACAAATAGCCTTAAACGCAGTTTAGACTTTGTTATTTGATGCTTATATTTACTTTTTAATTGCACAATGGATAAGAAAAAATTTATACTAAAGGCAGAAGAAGAATTGGCAAAATCTTTAACTCAAATTTCTCAATTAAAAGAACTTACCAAGCCTATTGCCCCCGAAAATTCTATAGGAAGAATTAGTAGGATGGATGCGATTAATAATAAAAGTGTAAACGAAGCATCATTGCGTTCGTTAGAAGAGAAGGTTAAAAAAATCAAGCTAGCTGTCTCAAGAATTAATGATCCTGGCTTTGGTATGTGCATAAAATGTGAAAATCTTATTCCTGAAGGGAGACTTTTGTTGCTTCCTGGCACAACACTATGTGTAAATTGTGCTTAATAACGCAGGTTAATATATATGTTAGTAACAGGTGATTTCAACTAAACATTTCCCTATTATTGTAGTTGAATGGCGTGGATAATTTTACTTTTAATTTTAGCAATTGGGTTAGGCCTAATTATAATAGAAATAATCTTTGTTCCTGGAACAACGGTTGTGGGGATATTGGGTCTTTTATGTCTTATTGGAGGTGTAATGTATGGGTTTTCAACTTTTGGAGATCCAATTGGTTGGGGCATTACTGCAGCAACAGTTATCATTTCTACGGCTATAATTATTATAAGTTTAAAGTCTGGAGTTTGGAAACGCTTTGCGCTAAACAAATCCATGGATAGCAAAGTAAACGAGCATATACCAATTACTATTAAAGTTGGTGATGAAGGCATAGCTCTTTCGGCATTAAGGCCTATTGGCAATGCCGAATTTGGTAACGATAAAATAGAAGTTACAACTTTAGGTGAGTTTTTAGATAGCAGTTCTAAAGTGAGGGTAACTCAAGTTGAAGGAAGAAAAATTTATGTTGAACAATTAAATAATTAAAAGTGGGAGCAGAATCAGGAGTAGGATTATTAGTTATGATATTTGGAGCGATTGTCTTTTTGGTAATATTTCTTTATTTCATACCAGTGAATTTATGGATTACAGCCATATTTTCAGGTGTTAAAGTAGGGCTTTTCGAGCTCGTATTTATGCGTATTCGTAAAGTGCCACCAAGCCTTATTGTAAATCAGATGATTACCGCAACAAAAGCTGGTTTAGACGTAACAACCTCAGAACTTGAAACGCATTATCTGGCAAGTGGAAATGTTCCGCAGGTTATAAAAGCGTTAATATCGGCTGATAAAGCAAATATTGATCTAGATTTTAAACAAGCTACTGCTATTGATTTGGCAGGTAGAGAAGTATTTGAAGCAGTTCAAATGTCGGTTAATCCTAAGGTGATTACTACACCTAAGGTTGCTGCCGTTGCTGCAGATGGTATTCAGTTAATTGCGGTAGCAAGAGTTACGGTAAGAGCAAACATTGCCCAGTTAGTAGGTGGTGCGGGTGAAGATACTATACTTGCAAGAGTAGGTGAAGGTATTGTTACTTCTATTGGTTCTGCTGCTTCGCATAAAGAAGTACTACAGGATCCAGATAAAATATCTAAACTGGTACTTTCACGTGGGTTAGATGCAGGTACAGCATTTACCATCCTATCCATTGATATTGCAGATGTAGATGTAGGCGTTAACATTGGAGCAACGCTGCAAACAGATCAGGCTATGGCCGATCTTAAAGTAGCTGAAGCTAAAGCTGAAGAGCGTAGAGCAATGGCAGTTGCTTATGAGCAAGAAATGAAAGCAGAGGCAGAAAAAGCGCGAGCAGAAGTTATTCGTGCCGAAGCTGAAATTCCAAAAGCAATGGCCGAATCATTTAGATCTGGTAATTTAGGTATTATGGATTACTACAAAATGAAAAACATAGAGGCAGATACCGATATGAGAGATTCTATTGCTAAAGGAACAAAAGGGAAACCCGGTAAGAAGTAGAATTTGATTGTTATTTTAAAAGGGGTAAGGCTAATAGTCTTACCCCTTTTTTGTTGTGAGAAATAAAGGTATTTTTAAATGTTTACAAATAATTACAAACATTTAAAATCAACAAGTGCCGTTTAGCGACATGTTGGGTATAATTAAAAACAAACTTGAAAAATGAAAAAAACTTACTTATTAATAC
>CAZQWZ010000015.1:0-23503 GCA_964596935.1 uncultured Roseivirgaceae bacterium | reverse complement strand
AAACAATTTAGTGGTGGTCGTCTTCTGCAACGGCCATACCTATAAACAATGATGTTAGCAACGTAAATACATACGCTTGAATTGCCGCCACCATTAATTCCAATACCATAATAAATAGTAAGAATGGAGTTACAACACCCCCCACAACATACGATTTAAACATAAACACCATGGATGCTAAACTAAGTACCACAATATGACCCCCAGATATATTAGCAAACAAACGTATCATTAATGCGAACGCCTTTGAAACTGTACCTAATAACTCAATAGGTGCAAGAATAAATCGTACCGGAATAGGCACGCCAGGCATCCAAAATATATGCTTCCAATAGGCCTTATTTGCACTAAACTGCACTATTAAAAACGTAAGAAACGAAAGCGTAAATGTAAAAGCTATATTTCCCGATAGGTTAGATCCTCCTGGGAAGAAAGGAATTAAACCAATTAGGTTGTTAATCCATATAAAAAAGAATAGTGTAAGTAAGTAAGGCAAGTATGCCGCATATTTCTTTTCGCCAATATTAGGCCGAACTATTTCGTCTCTAACATATATAATAATTGGCTCAAAAAATGATTGCATACCTTTTGGTGCACTTACACCCCGCTTTTTATAACTATTAGCAATTGAGATAAATATCCAAGATATTAATGCAAGCGACATAAACAAAGAAAACACGTTTCGTGTAATACTAAAATCTAATGGTTTAGCTGAATGCCCATCCTTACCGTGCTCACCTGCATAATAAATTTTTTCGTGGTGCATAACATACGAACCCTTGCTTGTAGTTATTGTTTTATCTCCGTGGTAAAAACCACCAGACATAAAAAAATCAAGGCCGTGATCTGTATATAAAATAATTGGAAGCGGCAATGCTAGTTCTCCCCAAATATGAAATTCATGCGTATCCTTTATATGATGCATTATCATTTCACTAGGGTTAAACTTCTCTTCTGTTTCTCCCTCTGAACTGCTAGTATTTGCCTTAAGTGTTGATGCACTTAAGGCAAATACTGCTGCCACTAAAAATACAAGGGTATTTCTACCTTTTTTGAACAATGATGTCATATAACTTCCTATATATTAGGCTCGATTCTAATTGCGACTGCAAAAGTATAAAGTTAAGATTCCAAAAAAAATGTTTTAGAATAAAATCTATGAACGAATTCGTTTATAAATATCAAAAATTACAATAGCTTCGAAAAGAGGGTATAATACAAAGCTTGTGAATACAATATTTTTTTTCTCCTCTGGAAAAAACTTGGTTAACACCACTACTGAGATAGCCGCTAACAAAAATTTAAACATAATAGATGCCATATAATACCAAACTGCTATTTCACTTTCTTCGGACAACCCCTTAATATTAACAAAAAAGGCCATGGATGAAATTAAAAAATAAAAGCCAACCATATAGAAAAACATAGAGGGCAGCACAACTATTTGGTTATACATTAAACTGTAGCCTGTAGCTGCAATAACAAAACTTAGAGAAATAAGTTGTAAAAAAAATAGATAATTCTTATTCATTAGTAATATCTCGAATAACCTTATACAGAGTAGCTATTAAAAAAGCTATCATAAACCCCATAGTAAACCAAGGCTTAGTAGTTTGGTAATGGTTATCTAACCAAGTACCCAACCAAAACCCCAATACTATAGCTGCTAAAAACTGAAAAGCTAACCCCGTATATTTTAGGTAATTATTAAGCGGTTTTTGCTGCTTTTTTAAAGAGTTCTTTTGATTGCCCGTTTTCACCAATTTTAATTTCTTTAACTGTAGCACCCATTTTACAACCTCCATTAAAGGTAGCTCCAGATTCAACAATTAATTTATTGGTGATGATATCTCCGTGAACTACAGCTGAAGATTTTAATAAAAGAAGATCAGTAACTTCTACAGTTCCACTTACTTCTCCAGATACTTCAGCATTTTGTGCTAAAATACTTCCTTCAACTTTACAAGATTGCCCTAAAACAACCTTCGATTTTGTAACAATGTTGCCAACTACCCGTCCATCAATACGAATATTACCATAAGCTTCTACATTACCTTCAAGGGTAGTGCCTTTTCCTATTGTATTACTTGAATTGCTTAGCTCTTCAGCTACTTTTTTGTCATCCTTATTAAACATGTTATTATTTATATTAACGAGTATTAAAATAAAATAAAATCCTCTGGATTAACGGCATTGCCCTTATACCAAAGTTCGAAGTGTAAATGTGGGCCATCAGTTAATTCTCCTGTGTTACCAATAATGGCTATCACATCACCCCCAGTTACAAAACTACCTGTTTTTTTTAATAACTCGGCATTATGTTTATAAACTGATATTAGATTGGAACTATGCTGAATAGCAATTACATAGCCTGAATCTTGTGTCCAAGATGATAAAATTACCGTGCCACTAGCCACACTCATTACAGGCTCATTCTTTTTTGATACGATATCCATACCAAAATGATCATCTTTGATGTCATACTTTCGAGAAATTAAACCCGATATAGGAGAAAACAGAAACATTTCCTGTAATTCACTTACCGTTCTTGAAGTTAAATTTAACGTAGAATCTACGAGCTCAAACTCCTTTCTTAATTGAGAATCAATAGGGGATGTTGAAAGGTCTATTTTATATTTTCTATCTTGCAAAGAAGACCCTTGCCTAAAACTATCAACTCTGGCAGAATCAACATCGCCCGTTAAAAACCCTTTGAACAATGAAATAAACTGGTCTTTATGCCGAACTTCCATCTCTAACGAATCTAATTTTAAAGATAAAGTGTAGAGTTTTTTATTGGCTTCAATTTGAGCGTGCCTTGGGTCGAACCATTTCTCAAGTAGTGTTCTACTTAAAAACAAGCTTATCACAAGCATTACCATAAATAGTAATGAAGAGAAAAGTAAAAATTTCGCATAGGTGAAACCTAGAAATCTTTTCTCTGCAAAATTTTCTTCATTACGAATAATTAAGAGGTATCTTTCTGTTAACCAGTTTGAAAATGTTTTTTTCGGTTTCAAAGGCTTAGTACTGCGTTTTTTCGGGGCAAAAATAGAGATAAAAAAGTATTATTGTATTAATTAGTAACTCTAAGAAAACACATCAATTTAAAAACACTAGATACTTTCTTAAAAACACTAATTGAGTAAATATAACGTTTGGTTATAAAAGCAATATTAATTGAATAGTACAATAAGCAAATCCTTTATTCAGCTGCTAATTTTATCAGCAGTTTTCATTTCCTGTTCTTCAGAAAAAAACACTCCTATAAATAGGGCTTATCATAATACTACTGCGCATTATAATGCTTATTTCTATGCGCTTGCGCAAATTACAAGCATTGAAGAGCGCATTAAAGCTAGTCAAACAACTGATTACGATCGCATATTACCCATTTTTCCTTCAATAGATTCCCTTAATAAAGAAACTTTTAAAGTGGAAGTGGAAGAGTGTATTAAAAAAGCATCTATTGTTATTCAATACCATAAAAACAGCAAATGGGTTGATGATAGTTATAATTTAATTGGCCAAGCAAGAATGTATGGCTATGATTTTCCGAATGCTATCGAAACGTTTAAATATGTAAATACCAAAGGTGAAGATGTAAATGCGAAACATTGGGCATTAGTAAATTTGATGAGAACATTTATCGAAAACAAAGAAATGGCTAATGCTGAAGCAGTGTATGATTATTTAGAAAGAGAAAGGCTCAATGAAAAAAACCTAAAACATTTATACTTGATGCGGGCTTTCTATTATCAAAAGCTGGATCAAAAAAATAATATGGTAAAAAGCCTTGTAGCTGCCAGCCCCTTATTGACTAAACAAGAAAGGGCAAAAAAGTATTTTATTATTGGCCAAATTTATCAGAAAATGGGATTTGAATCTGCTGCTTTTGATTATTACAAAAAATGTATCCATAGCAATCCCGAATATGAATTATCGTTTTATGCCAAACTAAATATGGCTCAGGTAACACAATTAGGAGAAAAAAGCGATATAAAAAATGTTAGAAAGTATTTTAAGAAGCTTGTTAAAGATGAAAAAAACAGAGAATTTAAAGATCGGATCTATTTCGAATGGGCCAAATTTGAATTAAAACAAGGCTATTTAAACGAGTCTCTTTCCAATTTTAATTTATCAATTCAATCGAGTAAAAACAATCCTAGAATTAAAGGGCTAGTATATCTAAGTCTTGGTGAAGTATATTTTGATACTTTAAAAAATTACAGTGTTGCTCAAGCATATTACGATAGTGCCGTAAATACATTGCCCAAAAATTACGAGAACTACGAAAAGATAGTTGAGCGAAGTGAGGTGTTATCGCGTTTTACGAAGCAGATAAATACCATTACTTTACAAGATAGCCTGTTGGATTTATCAACTAAAGATTCGACTGAGCTAATAACCTTATTTACAGCCGAGGCCGAAAGAAGGGAAGCATTAAAAGTATTAAAAAAAGAAAATGCTAGAAAAAAAGAAGTGGCTGAAAGTTTCTTTTCATTTAATCAAAACCCCACAGGTATTGGGGGTGGAAACTGGTACTTTACCAACCCTGCTGCTGTAAGCAAAGGCCGAACCGAATTTAAAAAGGCTTGGGGCGAAAGAAAGCTTGAGGATCATTGGAGGCGATCTATAAAATCTTCAGTGATTGACACAGACTCTGATAATAACACAGATATTATTGAGAGTAATGAAAATGCTGTGGATAGCGAAAAAGCAATTGCTGATTTGGCAATGGGCTTTTTTAATCAAGTTCCTAAAACTGAGGATGAGATTACTAGTGCAAACAAAAAATTAGAGGATGCCTTATATCATTTAGGAAACATCTACCATTTCGAGCTTGATGAAGACAAAAGTGCCATTGAGAACTATAAGATTCTATTATCTAGGTACCCCTCAACTATTTACGAGCCAGAAGTTTTATACTTACTCTATTTAATTGAAATTGAAGCGAATGAAGAAAAAGCGAACAAATATAAAAATATCCTATTAAAGGAATTTGAAAATTCGCTTTATGCCAACCTAATCCTCAATCCTCAATTTATAGAAGAAAGCAAACGAGACAAGGAGAAACTAGAAGTTGAATACAAAAGAGCATATCAGCTATTTAAAGAAGGAGATTATGAAAGTGCAAAGCATTTCATAAATGCGGCTATAAAGGATTTTCCTGATGCTGACTTTATTGCTAATTTCGCTTTGCTTAACACATTAATTATAGGAAAAACGGCTTCGTTGCCCGAATATCAATTGGCGCTTAACGAATTTAAAATTAAGTACCCCGATAGCCCTTTAAGTACTTATGCAAACACATTGCTCGAGGCTTCTATTAGTTACCAAAGCAATTTAGTGCAATTAAAAGAAGCACATTTTACCAAAACCGCTCCCGACCAAGATCATTTTTTCGTGCTAATATCTGACTCTACAAATGTTACACAAACAACCGAAATTATAAACAGAATTATAAACTCTCAATTTGCTAAGCAAAAACTATCTACAGGTAAATTAAGCATTGATAAGAGCACGTTTTTTATTATTGTTAAAGTTTTTGAAAATAAAGATGAAGCACTTCTGTTTTATGACATTATAAAATCAGAGCAATCAATTGAAAATGTTACTTTTGTTATTTCTAATTCGAATTTCGAGGAGCTTTATCAAACAAAAGAAATAGATAAATATCTTTCGTTTTTTGAATCAAATTATTAATAGAGAAATTCATGAGTGATAACATAAAAGAACGAAATGCAAAACCTAAACTAGTTTGGATAGTATGGGCGGTTTTTTTTGGTTTATTTGCAGGGATCCCTTTTTATATTTACTCAGTATCTAACGATTTAGGAGGTTTTTTTGGTAGAATGCCGCCAATTAGCCAATTAGAAAACCCTGAAACAGACCTTTCTTCTACCCTCTATTACGCCAATGGGGAAGAAATGGGAAAATATTTTCGCTCCAATAGAAGCCAAGTAAACTACGATCAACTTTCTGATAATTTAAAAACTACACTTGTTGTATCTGAAGATCATCGATTTTACGACCATTCTGGATTAGATTTAATTGCCTATTTAAGAGTGGTAAAAGGATTGTTAACATTTAATCTTGCAGGTGGTGGCAGTACTATAACTCAGCAATTAGCTAAAAAATTATATGCCACAAGAGATCAAACCATGGAAGGTAGCATCTCAAAGTTTGGCAAAATTCCTAGACTAATAGTTTCAAAAACGAAAGAGTGGCTTATTGCAGTAACACTCGAAGAAACTTTTACAAAAGAAGAAATAATAGCCTTATACCTAAACACAGTAGATTTTGGAAGTAATGCATTCGGCATAAAAGCTGCATCCGTTACTTTTTTTGGAAAAGAGCCTTCAGAATTAAATTATCAAGAATCTGCTACACTTATTGGATTATTGCAGGCAGTAACTCGATTTAACCCCATTCTTAATTATGATAATTCGTTTAAGAAACGAAATGAGGTGCTTTTAAAATTGCATAAACAAGATGTGCTATCAACCGTTGAGTACG
This sequence comes from uncultured Roseivirgaceae bacterium, assembly GCA_964596935.1. GTDB lineage: Bacteria > Bacteroidota > Bacteroidia > Cytophagales > Cyclobacteriaceae > JAKISE01. Next base: position 16,984 of record CAZQWZ010000015.1, on the reverse strand, counting down.
ATTCATTAATCGCACTACCAATAGATTTAAGTAATTATAAAGTAGAAAACCAGAACACAGGATTGGCTAATTATTTTAGAGCTGTTATTCAAAATGATTTATTACGATTTTGTAATGAACGAGGAATTGATCTTTATGAATCTGGATTAAAAATACATACAACCATAGATAAAGATTTGCAGCAATATGCCGAAAATGCAATGTCTTGGTGGATGGATTCTTTGCAAACTACTTTTGCCAAATCTTGGGGTAAAAGAAACCCATGGGTAGATGAAAATGGAAAAGAAATTAAAGGATTTATTGATCATGTAGTAAAGCGAACACAGCATTATAGAAAGCTTAAAAAGAAATATGGTGCAGGAGCAGACTCTATCGGTATTGTTCTAAATACCCCCAAAAAAATGAGGGTTTTCTCTTGGAAAGGAGAAATTGATACTTTGTTAAGCCCAATGGACTCTTTAAGGTATTATAAAAAATTCTTACAAGCAGGCTTTTTAGCCATGGATCCACACACGGGCAATATCAAGGCATGGGTGGGTGGTATAAATTATAAATATTTTAAATACGATCATGTTAAGCAGGGCAAGAACCAGCCTGGTTCTACCTTTAAACCCATTGTGTATGCAACTGCCATTGAAAATGGGTATTACCCTTGCTACGAAGTAGTTGATGAAAGAAGAACCTATGAAACAGGAGGAACCCCTCCAACTTGGTCTCCAGAAAATTCCAACATGAAGTTTACAGGCAAAAAAATGACCATTAGACAAGGAATGGCTCAATCTAAAAACTCGGTAACTGCAAAAATAATGAGCTTAGTTGGCCCAGAAAATGTAGTTGCCAAGGCTCGTTCCTTGGGAATAGAAAGTGATTTAGCTCCAGTATTATCTCTAGCACTTGGCGTAAGCGATGTTTCCGTGTACGAGTTAGTGGGGGCATATAGTGCTTTTGTAAATAGCGGCATTTGGACCAAGCCCTTTTTTATAACAAGAATTGAAGATAAAAATGGAGACATTATTCAGCAATATGTACCACAACAAAAACAAGCATTAAGCGAAGAAGATGCCTACCTAATGCTTCATATGCTTAAAGGAACCATTGAAGAAGAAGGCGGAACTGCTCGAAGACTTGACTACCAATACAATATGCTTAGAAATGGTAATGAAATAGGAGCAAAAACCGGCACAACTCAAAACTATTCTGATGGATGGTTTATGGGTGTAACCGAAGATTTAGTAGCTGGTGTTTGGGTAGGTGGCGATGATAGAGCCGTACATTTCCCCTCTATTAAATACGGCCAAGGCGCCTATATGGCGCTACCCATTTGGGCTAACTTTATGACTAACGTATATGCCGATGACTCATTAGGTTATGAAATGAAACCCTTTAAGAAACCTAGAAGACCACTTTCTGTTACGCTAAATTGTGGGCAGTATAGTTTATTAAACCTATCTCCAGGAGATTCTTTATTGCAAAGAATAGAGTCTCTATCGATAGATTTAGAGGAGGAGGGGATAAATTAATATGATCGATCGACAACAGTTGATCGCTCCTATCCCGCATAACCCAGGGATTTACAAGTATTTTAATAAAAACAACACCTTAATTTATGTTGGTAAAGCAAAAGATTTAAGAAAAAGGGTAAGTAGTTATTTTAATAAAGGCGCCAGTCATAATCGTAAAACGAAAAAACTAGTTTCTGAAATTGAATCCATAGATTTCGTAGTTACAAACACTGAATTTGATGCTTTGCTGTTGGAAAACAATTTAATTAAAGCAAATCAACCTAAATATAATATTCTATTAAAGGATGATAAATCTTTTCCCTATATCTGCGTAACAAAGCAGCGTTTTCCAAGAGTATTTAGTATTCGTAATATTGATAATGCTAAAGGTGATTTTTATGGCCCATATACAAGTGCTGCAAAAATGAGATCCGTACTAGACCTGGTTAACAAAATTTATTCTTTAAGAACTTGCAAATACAACCTCTCGAGTCAAAATATTAAGAATAAAAAATACAAGATATGCTTAGAGTATCATATAGGAAATTGCAAAGGGCCTTGCGAAGATTTTCAAACTGAGGAAGAATATAATAGCAATTTAAAGCAAGCTATAGATATTCTTAAAGGCAATATATCAGCACCACGTCAATATTTAGAAGATAAAATGCATTTTTATGCATCCAATTTAGAATTTGAAAAAGCTGAGGAGTTTAAAATTAAATTAGATCAACTAACCAGTTTTTATAACAAATCAATAGTAGTTAATCCAAAACTTGGTTCGCTTTATGTAATTGCTCTTATTAGTAACGAAAAAAAAGCCTTTGTAAACTTTATGAGAGTGAAAAATGGATCGATAATTCAATCTAAATCATTTGAAATAAAAAAACGATTAGACGAAGCTGATTCAAAAATATTAATATCTAGCATACCCCAGTTTATTGAAGAGGCAGCACTTAAAAACAAATTAGTAATACTCACAAACATAGAAATAAAAGAAGCTCCCGAGCCAATTGAGTTAGAGCTTCCCAAAATTGGTGATAAGAAAAAACTAGTTGATATGAGCTTTAAGAATGCTATGTTCCTAAAAAAGAATAGCGAGCAAAGAGCATTGGTGACAAATAAAAGTGCGAAAACTCTTGAAATACTTCAGCAGGCACTGAGCTTAACCTCTTTACCAACTCATATAGAGTGCTTTGATAATTCAAATATTCAAGGCGCACACCCGGTAGCTTCTATGGTTTGTTTCAAAAATGGCAAGCCATCAAAAAAAGATTATCGAAAGTATAATATTAAAACAGTAATTGGTCCAGATGATTTCGCATCTATGTTCGAAGTGGTTTCAAGAAGGTATCAACGGCTAGAGAAAGAAAAACAGCCATTGCCTAACCTCATCCTCATTGATGGAGGTAAAGGGCAGCTGAGTGCAGCCGTAGAAGCGTTAAAAGCAATAAATGTATATGGCAAAATTGCTGTAATTGGTATCGCAAAAAGATTAGAAGAAATATACTTGCCTGAAGATAGCCTCCCCATACATATTAGCAAAAAATCTCCTGCACTAAAATTATTACAACAACTAAGAGACGAAGCACACCGCTTCGCAATAACATTTCATCGAGATAAAAGATCCAAAGATCAAATTTTTAGTTTCTTAGATAACATTAATGGTATAGGTAAAAAAACAATTGATCTCTTACTAGCAACCTATAAATCAGCTACCAAAATCAAAAATGCTTCGAATGATGAGCTCCAAAAACTTATAGGAAAACACAAAGCAAGTATTTTAATTGAGTACATAAAAAAAGCCTCATCATAAGATGAGGCTTTTTTTATAAGTTAGATAATTTTTAATAAGACCACAAATTGTGTTCTCTTTCCATTATTTTCATTTCTTCCCATTGGCTGGCCATCAATCCTTGCTTGGCAGACCCTCCATAATAAGAAGCTATAGATAAATCATCTGGGTTTTCAATTTGATAAAGCTCACCATGAAATAACCTTAATAAGAAAGCATCAGCTAAGTTTCTATTTTCAGCACTATTCTGCTGGTTATACCACATTGCTCTTTCAGGGTGCTCTCTAAAAAAACGTTCTAGATCTTTATAAGCAAATGTAGCAACATAAAAATTTGCACCATCTACAGAGTATTTCCCAGGAACGATTAATTTAACTGACTGAATGTCTCTATACTGACGAGCTCGTCTTTTATCAAAAATAATATCTTCGCTAATTTCTAAAAGCGAAATCTCTTGTGGGAAATATATTTCGGCAACTTCTCCTCCATACACACCCCAAAGTTCTGGGTCAGATGTTGGGGCGATTCCAATATCATTATCATTCAAATCTACCTTACAGATATAGTTAACTCCATTATATTCAACAATATCTCCTTCATAATAAGGGTAATCAACCTCGTATAAAGGCTCAGGTTCGGGTTCACTGTCATCCACTTCCGTTTTATTCAAACGGTCGAAAAATTCAGCTTTTGTCATCTTACGATCCAATGAATCTTCCCAATAGATATTTTGAATAAGGTCATCCTTTACTGCATCCATAATAATCTTAGTAAACTCATTATTCTTTGCAAAAAAACCTTTATTGAGCTTCTGTTCTAAATCAACTCTAGTCCAAATCCTTTGCTTATAAAGTTGTTCGTATTTGGGAACTGGCCTAACTGAATTAGGATTATATTGATCATCACTTGTAGATGACAATCCCTCTTGAGCAAACACATTACCTGATAAGCTAACAAACGCCAATAGAATGGCAAAATAATTTTTGAAAGTTAATCTCATTTGAAATTTTATAGTTTAAATTTTAAGGCATAATTAGTAGAAATATTTCTACTAATTATGCCTTATATATTAATTACTCTTAACTAATACCTTATAAATCTCATTTCGTGCTGGCACGTTTTCAGGTTTATTTTGGAAATTAGTTCTTACTACTTTTTTAATTTTAAATATATATATATCGCCCTTACGTGCGAGCTGTGCAAACTGTGTTAACGTAATTTTATTTTTCTTAAACACTTGAACTTTTTCAGGGTCTCCATTTCTAATAAGTTTTACTTCTACCTCTCTCACACGGTAACGTGCATCCTTAGGTACATCACTAGCAAAACTCGGTTCAGCATTTGCATTAATAGTTACTTGTCTAAAAGATCTTCCTTTAACACCATCTTCCATACTACCTGCAGATCTTGGTATTACTATTTCATACTTAGGCAAAGGAATTTTCTTAACCGAAAATGTTTTAGTGCCAATTAAGGATCCGTTACTTCTTACCGTTAAAGTTACCTTTCCTCTTGTTTTAGGTATAATTGTAACCATCCCTTTTCCACTTCCCTTAACTACACTTGCATTAGAGGCTGTAATATTAGGATTATAATTATTACCTAAAGATGGCACTTGAATACTTAATGCATTACCACAATTTTGCCATAAGGCAGATAGTGCACTAGAAGAAATTACGATAACAGGCTTTGCTACATAATACTCAATTACATCCTCATAAATTTTTCCTTCTAAGTCAATTTTTACTTTGAATGATTTTTTAGCCATATTATCAGGGCCATAAGCACCAGGTGTAGCAGAAAATTCGATTTGTCCGTATTTAATGGTATTCCCAGCAATGTCTAATTCAGCTAATTTTAATTCCTTACCATCCTTGTACATTACTGGTTTTAATGAAGAAGAGGATGCGGCAATAAACATTTCAGCTTTATATTTAGCTCCAGCCGCAACAATATTTGATTCTGCTCTAATCAAAGGGAAAATTTTATCAAACGATACTTCACCTGCTCCAACACTATCTGCTAAAATGGCTAACGCTTTCCTTTCGTAATTTAAAATTTCTGTTTCTAAAAAACTCATAGTTGCCATACCTGCCGCAGTTGGAGTATTTTCGAAAAACAGTTGTGCAAAATTTTTGCCTTTTTGGTTAGGATTATGGGCAAATTCAGGATATCCCTCAGCATCTCTTGCCAACAATGGAAATACATCCTCAGATTCCCCTGTTTTATCTGCTAAAAACTTAGAATATTCATTCAGCATAATTTTTAAAGCCTTACCCTTACCTTGAGGACCAATCATCATCGTGCCTACTTTATCATAATCTTTAGCCCCAATAAGTACACCTGTTTCAGGGTCACGACCGCCCGTAATTTTAACCATTTCATCTTTAAGGTCAGTCATGTTATTAATTATTTTGGCCGTTTCAGCTCTAACTTCTTGCGCAAGGTTTAAAATAACTACATCTCCTTCTAAATTATTCCTTTTCGCAACTTGAGCTTCAATGCCTGCTACCGTTTTTATGTTATTACGCCCAGACTCTTCAACCATCCTTGTTAGGGCTTGATCAATGAATATAAACTTCTCTAGTACGGCATTACTTACTTGCAAAGCAAGTAGTGCCGTAAGCACTAAATACATCATCCCAATCATCTTATCTCTTGGGGTTTGTCTACCTCCTGACATACTATATGTTGTTTAAGTTAATATGTTGTTTCACAATACAGTTTTTTAGATATTAGGAATTACTTCCTTTCATAGCAGATAACATACTACCATAAATACCATTTAATGAAGTAAGATTACCAGTAAGTTTACTCATCTCCTGAGAAAATTTCTCTGTTCCTTTACCTGCTTTCTCCATGTTCTCCATTACTCCTGCCATATTACCATAAAACTTACTCATAGTTTTAACATGAGAATCTGTGCTCTGAAGCTCAATTTCATATACTGTATTTAACGCTCCTAAGTTTTTAGTTATTTTGCTTACTTCTTCTTGGTACTGCTTAGCACTTCCAGAAGCTTCGGCCATACTGCTCATTGCCTGTGCTGTTTTAGCATAGGAGCTAGACATATCCGTTAAATTTTTAGAAGCAACCTTTACGTTTTTAGAATACTCTTCGGTAGCAACTGCTGCATTACTTAAACTAGCCATTGATTTGGTATTATTAGCCAAGCTTGTCATGCCTTTTCCAAGGCTTTCAATAAGAGCTGGCCCAATTTTGGCACCCTCTAACATATGATCAAGCTTTTGAGCAACATTATCTCCTTTGCCACCGCTAGATATTCTTGGGCTATTAATAGGGCCCGAATAATCTTCAGCTAATTCAGGATAAACCTTTGACCAGTCTGTCTCTTTATGAGGTGGTTCAAACGCACTAAGAAAGAAAATCATAGCCTCAACACCAAGACCTATTGCAAGCATTTCATTTGCTCCAGGATAATGATTAATTTTAAATAATGCACCTACAATTACTACAGCAGCACCAATACCATACACTTTTGGCATAATGGTTGTGTAGAGCAAGTCTGTAAATCCGCCTTTTTTTTGTTTACTCATTGTTTTGTCGTTTAAGTTCTTCTATGATGATTTTAATCGCTTGTTAATAATACTATCTTTTTTACTAGGTAAAAAATTATTCATAAATTAAAATTCTGCTCCACCCGATCTTCCTAAATGTGTCATCGCACATCTAAATCCGATATAGGCTCTTGTAGAATCTTTATATTCAAATGCCCTTGTTCCAGTTTCTAAGAAAAAGGCCACATCTTTCCATGATCCACCTCGAATCACTTTTCTATGTTCGTTTTCATCAATATACTCAGGGTTCAAATCCCAAACTAACGGCACAGAAGCTGGGTTAAAAGCATCTTGTGTCCATTCAGAAACATTACCTGACATATCAAATAAGTTATAGTCATTTGGAAAGTATGAACCAATAGGAGCTGTATAGGCAAAACCATCATCGTAATAGTTACCTCTTCCTGGTTTGAAATTAGCCAGCATACACCCTTTACTATTTCTTAAATAAGGGTTACCCCAAGGGTACTTGGCCATATCTCTACCACCTCTAGCAGCATATTCCCACTCTGCCTCTGATGGCAACCTAAATCTAGGCATTGGCCATTCTCCTACAGAGCTTCTATAATCATTTAAATACTCTGTTCTCCATTGGCAAAACACCTTTGCTGCTTCCCAACTAACGCCTACCACTGGATAGTGATCATACGCTGGATGCCAGAAGTAATACTCTTGAAGAGGATCACCCATATGGTGCGTGAAGTCTTTTGTAAATACGGTAGTATCAGGATAATAATTATCTCTAATAAATTGCTCACCTAGTGTGCTCGAAGAATCTTCTAACACCGCAAAAATAAATTGACGAAACTCATTATTAGTAATTTCAGTGTCATCCATAAAAAAGGAACCAATGGTAACCTGTTTGTTATGGTTAATTTGAGTGGCACCTACATCTTCATCGGCTTGCCCCATATGAAAAGTTCCAGCAGGAATTGGCATCATACCAAAAGGAGTTGTCATTACCCAACCCTCTCGTTCTCCAACTCCAATGAGTTCTCCCATATCTCCACCTTTGCCACCTCCTCCACCGAGAAGGCCACATCCTGATATACTTATTAGGCCAATTAATAATAGACTTGAGAGTCTTGCTTGTTTAATATTATTTTTTATCATGCTGTAAGTTAAAATCTATAGTTAAATTAACAAATAAAATTAATTTTCACTGATCTTTATTTCATTTAGGATTCCAATCCATTTTACTAAAAAAACAATTCTTATTGAAAAACGCACCACAAATTGTCGAATATTTATGAAAAATCATAATAAACTCAGATTTAATGCCTAAATCTAGGAGTTCGTACCACTTTTCTAGACCCAAATGGGTTTATTGGAAGAGCATAGCTCAGGCGAATTTCATTAGAAGTTGCTTGTTTTGCTTGTTGATCATGAAGTATGTAATCAAATCCATAACCTATTTCTAGTGCATTCGATTTTAGCAAACTCATCCCAACAATTATTGAGGCAGATTCTAAATACTTATAGGTTAGCCCACCCCAAAACTTTTTATTATATGTAACCACCGCTCCTAAATTTATCAAATACTCATTAAAGTCTGACTGCACTAGTAACGATGGAGTTATTTCTAAATTGTATGTAATGTCATAATGATACCCTCCCATTAAATATAAAGTTGGCTCTAATGCGTTTCTTAGCTCATCTGACCCATAGCTAAAGCTAGGGTTTAATAAGTGAGACACGCTTAACGATCCATAAAGCTTTTTGGCTTGATAAAACACCCCTGCTCCCATATCTGCTCTAAATTGAGTTTGTTGCCCTTCTTGAATTAATGGATCGTTAGGGTCATTGGGTCGGTAACTATCAAAATCTATAGATTGTGAGTAAAAGCCCCCACTTACACCAAAACTCAACTTTGCATCTTTTACCGCCACGTGGTAGGCATAAGAGCCCATAAGAGCCAAGGTGTTTAGTGTACCTAAATGATCGTTTATTATATAAGCACCAAACCCACTATTTAACTTATATATAGGAGCACTCATAGTAAGCACTTCGGTAGTGGGTGCTCCACCATCATCAAACGTACCTGTGTAGCCAGTCCACTTAGATCTTATTAATAACGAAAGTTTTGTAATACCTTCTACTCCAGCATAAGCTGGATTATAATACATCTTGTTATCCATAAACTGCGTAAATTCCGGATCTTGCTGCGCAACCGAAAATTCGCTTATGAATAAACCAATAAATAAAAGAAGTAATGATTTATTTCTCATTCAATATTTTATTGAGGCATAAATATAAGAGCAAAAATAGAATTCCCTATGCTGAAACAGAAAATCTACGTTTAAAAACGGAATATATGCCCGTATGGTTTTATAAATTATTGGCTTTCTTAATATAAAGCTCGAGTGCGCCCGTCATGGATGGGGCATTGGGTAACGGAGCTTCAATATCAAGAACTAAATTTTTATCCATAACCGCTTTTGCTGTGGTAGGCCCAAACGCAGCTAATCGTGTTCCTTTTTGATCAAAATCAGGAAAATTAACAAATAGCGAATTTATGCCTGAAGGGCTAAAAAAAGCAATCAAATCATATTTAATTGCCGCTAAATCTGATAAATCGCTGGCAACTGTTTTATAAAGAACCACTTCTGCATATTCGTAATTATTATCCTTTAAGAAATTAGGGATGTCTTCTTTACGAATATTAGAGCAAGGGAATAAATATTTTTCAGTAGGATGTTTTTTTAGCACTTCAATTAAATCAATTGCGGTTCTAATCCCTGTGAAAATTTTTCTCTTACGAATTGTAATGTATTTCTGGAGATAATGTGCTGTTTGGTCTGAGATACAAAAATATTTCATATCTGCAGGCACATCCACTTTTACTTCTTTACACATATCGAAGTAATGATCAACCGCATTTCTGCTTGTAAAGATTACTGCTGTGTAATCCAAAAAAGCTATTTTTTGCTTCCTAAACTCCTTTACATCTACAGATTCTAACTCAATAAATGGCCTAAAATATATATCTAAGTCATATTTTTCAGCTAACTTATAATATGGAGATGTGTCATCTTTGGGCTTTGGTTGAGAAACCAATATGCTTTTTACAGGCCTTACCCTTTCCTTTAATTCCTTCGTCATTAAAAAATCCTCTATAATTACCCAACTACTAGCTTATATACAAAAACATATAAGAAAATTTCTGTGGCGCAAAGGTATAAAAATAATTGAACAAACGTGTGCTTAATTATAAATGACAATCTAATCCCGATCAAAACAATAATGGAAAGTAATGATCCAAAAATAATAACGAAAAATAAGCCCCTACTAAACTCAAAAAGTAAAAAGTGGTCAAGCGTTACAATAAATTGCAATACTAATAATAAGTAAAAGGTAAGTCTTAAGTATGCTGCAAAATGCACGTTTTGTGTAGATGACATATCAAAAACTGACGCCATTAATGCAATTAGTAGATACCTGAGCATAAAAAAGAAAATAAAGGCTAATGATAGTGAAAGGAGATAAAATAAGTGGTAACCAAATGTGTTATACTCAATCCAACCAAAACTTAAGAAGTGAATATCTAGCTTAATGATGAAATAGTACACAATAAAGGCAGCACTAAAACTTATCCATGCAATTATCTGAATTCCAGGATTTACAAAAAACCTGCCTTTGTAAATAAGCTCATCAATAGTTGTTAAGTTAAATACCCGAGAAACATTCGAGTACTGAGAGAAGAGTTCTACTGAGTTTAATTTAATACTAATTAATCCTGCTAATAACAATATAGAAGCCATAATGAAAAAGGAAGTAAAAGCTTTATCCCTATTTATTTCAGTACCAGTTATTTCAACCTTAGGTGTAAATCCTCTATTTACAATATAAGTATTAAGGTTATTTTTAACCTTTTCCCCATAGATTGACAGTATTGGCTTTTTAGATTTAGTATGCTTTAAAAGGCTATCAATTTTATAATAATGGCTTCCTTTTTCTAACTCAGCTATTAATATGCTACCATTAAACAAATAGGCCTTTTTAGTATTTTTAATGTATAGCAATTGATTCTCATATGCAATGCCATCCACTTGAAAGCTAACCGTGTTGCCTTTAATAAGCGAAACAACGGGCATAAAGCTTTTTGCAGAAACATCGTACTGCACCCAATTTTGCCTAAGGTTAAATACTACTCCTTCATTTTGTTGCCCAAAGCTTGCATAGGGCGCTCCAAACAGGAGCATTAAAATTAAATATTTCTTAAAACCTTGCCACATAACCAAAGTGTATTTTAGATTCTGCCAATGATAATGATTGTTTTGATGATTTTCCAACTGCATATACTAATTGAATTACTCCCGAAGGAGTATCTAATAATAAACCCATACCCAACCCAATAAAATTATCTTGATAAGATAACACTTCGTTTTCAGAATATGCCCAATCAACAAAGCCAAAGAGCCTTGAGTTTTCGCTTAGCAAAAGTCTCGCTTCTAATTGAAGCATCATATAAGATGAAGCATAAATTTCTAATTCATTAAAACCACGAAGAGAATTTACGCCTCCTAAACGATATAAATCATTATTAAACAATTTGCCGCTGCTAGAAATTGTTGCCAGTTCAATTTTTGAATACGCCACAAATATTTTTGCGATAGGAATTGCGACATCTGCTATTACAGATAAGCTGCCTTGTAAGGGCTGTAAGTCAAGGCTATCATAATATTCTGCAGGAACGAAAGAGGTGCTTAAAATATTTTTTGCGCCAATATTTACTCCACTCCTAACCCGCCACCCTCTTGTTGGGTTAATGGCGTGGTCAAATTCGTTTTTATAAAATTCGACCCCGTAATACTGTGCATTAAAATCAATAAGTTCAAGATCGTTAATGCTATTTGAAACCGTATTTGATAGTAACCTTGAAGAAATAAAGTTACTTGTTAAATTAATTGAGTAATCTGCTTTATCAATTCCGATACTAACTTGAAATGCTCTGGTAATAAAGGATATATCTTGCTTAAATAAATTAAATTCGCCTTGTACATTTATGGGCGAACCAAACAAGTTAGTATGATTATATAATGCTTTTAGCATTTGTGATTGCGTACCAAACTGTCGCCAATTAAACGTTAATCTTTTACCAGCTTTAAACAAATTATGCAAATCCAAATTAATATAACCGGTAGCTAACATTTTGCTGTTATCTAGTTGGTTTGGAGCCAAGCCAATCATAGCATCTATTTTATTCGCTTTTATTGTACTTATATCTAATACTACTTTGCACGTTTTATTTTCAAATCTAATTTTAGGAACCTTGTTGATTTTACAATATGTTAAATTGTTAATTTTCTTACTAATTGATTCAATTGCTTTGCTATTAAACAAATCATTTTCTTTTATAAAAAGGTAGGATGCTAGGTATCTACTCTTTACAAATTGATCACCAACAAACGTTAATTTTGCATACGATATTTGAGGCCCAGAAGAAAAGTTTACAATAGCAGAAATTTGCTCTTCAACTATGTTAACAGAATCAAGTTTTATAACTGCAAAAGGATAACCCGTATAATCGGCTTCGTTAATCACTTTTGTTAACAATTTACCTAACTCAGTTACATTGATTTTAGCATTATTAAACTGCTGTTTTTTATAGCCCGATTTGCTAAGTAATACTTCAGGAATTTGATCTATGTTAAACTTTCCCCATTTATAAATCTTCCCTTCTCTAATTATTGCTTTATAGAGTGTGTCGTAATTAACTATACTTATTTGAGCCAGAACATGGCCTTTTTTAATAAGCTTAAAATATTCTGCTCTAAGAGTTTTTTGAAATTTTAAAGAATCAGATTTCTCGTTTAATTCTTGAATTATTTCATTAGCATCATTAATTATAGTTATCGAATAATGTGTTTTTTGCGCATAGCTACTATTAAAAAACAGGGCTACAAAAAATGTAAATATTAGATGTTTCAATGAAATACTAAAGGTTGCTTTAACTTTGACCAAAAGTACTCTTTTGGCAGGTATTTACATTCATATTCCTTTTTGCAAAAAAGCATGTCACTATTGTGATTTTCATTTTAGCACAACCCTCAATTTGTTAGATAACATTGTTGAGGCTATAGTGTTAGAAGCCAAACTCATGAGTGGCTATTTAAAAGAGCCTATTGAAACCATCTATTTTGGTGGCGGAACACCTTCTATATTAGAAGGAAAGCACCTTGATAAAATTGTAAGGGCTTTATATAAGCACTATAAAATAAATAGCTCGATTGAGTTTACCTTAGAAGCTAACCCAGATGATTTAACCGAAGAAAAAATTCGATATTTTGCGTCTATTGGGGTTAATAGGCTAAGTATTGGCACCCAATCTTTTAGCAATCCTGTTTTACATTTTTTAAACAGAAGCCATACGGCTGAACAAACAAAACAAGCAGTAGAGCTAAGCAATAAATATGGCATTGATAACTTGAGCCTAGATTTAATGTATGGAATCCCTAATCAAAGCGAAGCTCAGTGGAAATTAAACTTACAAGAACTGCTTCATTTAAACCCAAATCATATTTCGTGCTACGCATTAACCATAGAAAACAAAACCGTTTTTGGCAATTGGCGTAAAAAAGGAAAGTTGGTTCCTGTTGAAGACGATGAAGTTATAAAAGAATATGAATACATGGTTGAGTTTTTAACTGCCCATGGCTACGAACATTATGAGGTTTCAAATTTTTCGAAGCCTGGTAAGTATAGCAAGCACAATTCTTCGTATTGGCATCAAAAAAACTATCTAGGGTTAGGTCCTGGTGCACATTCATTTAATGGCTCTTCGAGGCATTTTAATGTTTCTAACAATCCTAAATATGTAAAAAGTATTACTAATGGTGCAACCCAATATAGCCAAGAAATGCTTTCAACTAAAGAGTTATTAACTGAATATATTTTTACAAGAATTAGAACAAAATGGGGCGTAGATTTCAATACTGTTGCTAAACTATTTAACTACCAGTTAAATGCTACTCAACTTGGGTATATAGATATTATCGTATCTAAAAAAATGGCTACTTTCGTTAATAATAAATTCATACTAAACTCGAAAGGGTTTTTTATTTCTGATAGCATTGTGTTGGAATTAATCCCATAAGTAATGAAAGCCCACATTAACATAAGCAACCAAGAAGCAATTGTAGTTGATTTAGATAAGCCACTGTCTATATCAATACCTATTAAAAACGGAAGCGAAAACCCTAATTGCTATTGGGCTGATGACGTTACATTTAAAACAATAAAAGCGGATGGGTTTGTGGGCAGTGTAGCAGAAGGAGGCTTCGTAAATTACCAAACATTACAAATAACACCACATGGGAATGGCACACACATTGAAGGCTACGGACATATTACCAACTCTGGAGCTACGATAAACCAGCAATTAAAAACATTTCATTTTTACACTAAACTTATTAGCTTAACTCCTACTAAAAATAGTAATGGCGACTTTATTTTAGAATTAACCCCAAAGTTAGAATCTGAAGATTGGAAAAATATTAACTCACTAATTATAAGAACGTTGCCAAACGACTTAGGTAAATTAACTAGGAGATACTCTGGCTCTAATCCGCCATTTATATCACCTATATTAATTAATTTTATAGTAAATATGGGCATTGAACACCTATTAATTGACCTGCCATCTCTTGATAAAGAAGTAGATGGCGGAGCACTAGTTTCGCATAGAGCATTTTGGAATTTACCTAATAACATAAGAAAAAACGCTACCATTACAGAACTTATCTATGTGCCAAACAACATCTCTGATGGACACTATTTGCTAAATTTTCAAACAATAAACCTAGAAATGGATGCAGCTCCTTGTAATCCAACACTTTATAAAATAGAGAAATATGTATCCATAAGTAAATTAAAATAGATGGTTACTTACTTTATCTTATTTATATTTACAGTTGAATGAATAAATTAGAAACATCAGAAGACTTAAAATGCTTCATGCTTTTAGTGGCGGTTATTTTCCATTATCACGGGTTAGATGAGGAAGAAAAAGTGATTTTAGAGAAAAAAGCTTCTGAAAGAAATGCCTTTGATGAGCTTAACTGGGCGTACGAATTTATTGCAGAAGATTACATGACTGCTTTTGAAAGAGCAAGAGTCTATTTGAAAGATTCTGTTACCCGCTTAGATAAATCTAAAAGGCTTAGGTATATAAATGATGCCTGGATTGCCAATGGCGAAAAAGGTTATATCACCGAAATGGAAGCTACAGCCATGTTAAAATTAGCCAAAGATTGGGAAGTTGACAAAGAGCTTATCGAAATTGTACAAAACCTTGCATAGAGCTTTTACAAGCTCATTCTTTCTTTAAATTTGGCTGCTTGCCTACGAGATACTTCTAATTTATCTCCTCCTTTAAGTTTTACCATCAACCCGCCATTAAACCAAGTTTCGATATCTTCTACCCAACTTAAATTAATGATGTGTTTTCTACTCGCTCTAAAAAAATCCCTATCACTTAATTTTTCATCAAGGGCATTCAACGATTTGTGAATCATAGGCCGAACGTTATCGAAGAACACCTTAATATAATTACCATCTGATTCGAAATAGCGAACATTTTCGAGTTTCACAAACCAACACTTATCGCCATCCTTTACAAAAACCTGATCTTGCAATCCAAGTTGTCTTGTTTCCTTTTTTTCGGCTTTTGGCTCAATATCTCCTAACTTATCAATGCTTTCTTTTAATCTGTTAGGGTCTATAGGTTTAAGTAAATAGTCAAGTGCATTAACTTCAAATGCTTTAAGAGCATATTCGTCATAGGCGGTGGTAAAAATTACTTTAGGCACCGTATCTAGCATTTCTAATAATTCAAACCCTGTTTTATCAGGCATCTGAATATCTAAAAATAAAATGTCTGGGTTATGCTTTTCGATTAGTTCGATGGCTTCATCTGCATTTGCAGCTTCGCCAACAACATTCATTGTTGCAAACTCATCTAATAATTTAATTAGTTCCTTTCTTGCTAAGCGTTCATCATCAATTACAAGTGCTTTCATTTTTTTTGAGTGTTTTTTGAGTATTGAGTTTTTTTAATCTGTTGGAATTCGCACTAAAGTTAACACCATATTTTTACTTTCATTACTAATCTCGAATTCAGCTCTGTTTTTAAAAATAATTTCTAACCGTTGAATGGTATTTTTTATACCATAACCACTTGCCTCAACTGGCATTTTAACAAGTTGTCCTGAATTACGGATTTCTACAACTAACTGTTTTTTATCGATGAATGCTTTAAGTGAAAGATCTCCTCCTTTTTTCAACTTTGAAATTCCATGCTTAATGCCATTTTCTACTAACGTTTGAAACATTAATGGAGGAATCAAAACCGTTTCTGTTTCTGGTGCTACATCAATATTTGTCTTAAGTCTTTCTTCAAACCGAATGGTTTCCATTGCAAGGTAATCTCTCACCGTTTGCATTTCATCTTTAAATAAAATGAGTTCCTTTTTATCGGCCGATAATGATGACCTAAGAATATTTGAAAGGTGATTAATCGCTTTTTTAGACCGAATAGGGTCTTCATCTACCAATGCGCGAATACTGTTTAATGCATTAAATATAAAATGAGGATTTAATTGAGATTTCAACCTATCCAACTCCATCCTTCGCATAGCAGCTTCATACTTTAACGATAAATTATACCGCTCGAAATAATGAAATGCATAGTATGAGGCCGTCCAAATAAATAAAGCGAAGAAATCACCAATTACATTACCAAAAATATTGCCCATACTTAATAAGCTTGGGCTATAAATACCCAAAAGATATGATATAAATACCCTTATAAAATAGATGGGGACCGACATTAAAAAAATAGCTATCAACATCCGTGGCAATAACTTAAGAACTGGCAAATGAAACCAGCTCCACCTATTATTTATAAATCTATAATAATGGGTAAACCCTAAAAAAAAAGCGGCTTCTGCTATAATAGGAACTGCCATAAGCAGTTGAAAGTTAGAGGAAACAACAAACGCACCCAATATCATCACGATGGCGTATAACGTCCACCCGATAGATTGAATTAGCCAATATGCTTTTTTCTTATTCATGAATAAATACCAAAATAAGGCAATGAATAGTAATAA
>CAZQWZ010000014.1:9264-23784 GCA_964596935.1 uncultured Roseivirgaceae bacterium | reverse complement strand
GGCTCGGCTGAGCCCAGAGATTATCGGGTCTTACGCCCGACAATGACGATCTAGTTAACAGATAGATTATTAGGTGAGCATCTAAAGATTACTCGATTGGTACGGTTTACCTAAGGTGACATGTAATTGCGTAATTATACAAGCTGTTTTTAATAAAAGAACTTTCTTTGCATTGAATGACTGAGACAAGAGAGGCAAGTAAAAAAAAATGGTTAGTATTTTACACTAAAAGCAGGGCAGAGAAGAAAACACTGGAACTACTCGTAAAATTTGGATTTGAAGCATGGCTACCAACTCATCAAGTATTGCGCCAATGGAGCGATCGAAAAAAGAAAGTAGAGGTGCCTCTGTTTAACGCTTACATATTTGTCAGAGATATTGAAGCCAATATCTCTGAAATATTGAAAGTGCCAGGAATATCATGGAATATTCGCCATAACGGTAATCCCGCAGTTTTACGAACTTCTGAACAAGAAACAATTAAGCGCTTTATTGATACAGGACTCACGTTGGCTATTCAAGCAACTCAAAAATTATTAAAGGGGCAAGAGGTTAAGGTAATGGATGGGCCATTAAAAGGGTTGATTGGAGAGGTTGAAGCTAACTATAATGAAGATAAACTGTATGTAACCATTGATAGCCTTGGCCAACAAATATTAGTAAGTATTAATAAAAACTTGCTAAAACCTTTATAGCTAGTTACTTCCTTGCGGCATATAACATCTAGTTATATTTATGGTTTAATAGTGTGTATGTTATTTGTTGATTTTGATTTGTTTACGTCAATAATCGCTCTATTTTTGAACCCTTGCCTACTCAGCATTATGTGACTGAGAGGGCGGAGCTATAGTTATCGAAGGCGAGTATGTTAGAATAAATTGATCAGAATTAGGATTACTTTAGCTGGCAGAATAGTTTAGCTGCATATTATGAAGCAATTAATATTTATTTTTATATCAACCATACTAATCTCTAGTTGTGTGGTAAATAAGAAAGTTCAATATCTGCAATATGATGATGTTAACATAAAGCCCGATGCAGTAGTAAAAGACAGTATTTTACGTACTTATAATCTAAGCGATTTTGAGTATAAGCTTCAGCCAGAGGATATCGTTTCAGTTAAGTTTTATAGCTTAACCCCACCTGAATATAATTTTTTTACATTAAAGGAGGGGAACAGAAATAACTTTAATCAATTCCAAAATGGAGCAGCCATTTTAGTTAATGGTTATTTAATAGATAAAGACGGAAAAGTAGAGTTTCCAGTGGTTGGTAAAGTAAGAATTAGTGGGTTATCAGTTTATAGTGCGCAAAATGAGATTCTAAAAATAGCCAAACAATATTTAGAAAACCCAGTAGTTGAAGTAAGACTATTGAATTTTAGATTTACATTATTAGGAGAGGTGAAGAAAGAAGGGACTATAGGTTCGTTAAATAATAGGATTACTATGTTAGAAGCTATTGGGTTAGCTGGAGGGTTTACTGATCTCGCAGATAAATCAAATATAAAAGTAATAAGACAGGGAGAGGGTAAGGCAGAAGTGTATTACCTCAATTTATTAGAAGAAGAGTTTATAAAATCATCTTTCTATTATATGAATCAAGGAGATGTGATAATAATACCACCATTAAAACAAAGACCTTATCAGTCTTACTTTAGTAAAAATTTAGCATTGATGATATCATCAGTATCATTACTAATACTGGTTCTAAATCTAACAAACTAGCTAGTTTTATAAAATTAAAAACTTAACCGTTATCTATTGAACCCTAATCTACCTAAACCTGTAATTACTACATTTGAAGAAACACGGTCTTTGATTGACTATAAACGTGTGTGGTATCGTGTTTTACGATATTGGTATTTTGTGCTGTTGTCACTATTTGTTGCATTAACGATGGCTTTTTTATATAATCGTTATGCACCACATAAATATGAAATTTCTGCTTCAATAATTATTAAAGAAAGCGAAGAAGCAGGCCAAACAGCTGAAATATTATATAATAATCCATTGATTAATTCTTATCGAAATTTTTTAAATGAAACCTACATAATTAAGTCATATCCTTTGTTGCAACAAGTTGTGGATTCGTTGGGTATTTCGGTAACTATTTATAAAGAAGGAAATATTAAAACTGCTGAACTATACAAGAGCTTGCCCATAGAAATAGGTGGCTTTAAACGAGATAATAGTTATTTAACGGGGTCATTTAATTTTGTAATTATTGATGATACAACATTTTCGCTTTCCACAAGTTTTGAAGAAGAAATTGACAATCTTGATTTAAATAAATCTAATTTAGACTACGGCATATTTGGCGAGCCTATAAATATTAATGGCTTTTTAATTACCATCAATAAGACTGCTTCTGTAAACCGCTATGTAAATAAACCTTATGTAATAAAATTTAGGAACGGATTTGAATTAGCAAAATTATACTCATCTCGATTAACGGTAGAGTGGGCAGAAGAAGGAGCTTCTGTTGTTAATCTTGGCATTAAAGGCAGTATAGTAAGAAAAGAAGTTGATTTAATTGCCAAACTCATTGAGATTTATGCTTCAAATGATCTCAAAAATAAAAAAGAAGCCGCAACAAATTCTAAAAATTTTATTGATCAACAGTTGGCTTATATCTCCGATTCTCTTTTTTTGGTAGAGATGCAACTTGAACGATTTAAAAATAATAATACACAAATCAATTTGGGTATAGAGGCTGAAAGGATTTTACTAAAAATTGATAACCTTGAGAAAATAAAAACAGAATATATAGTAAAAGAAAAATATTATCAATACTTGTACACTTATCTTAACGATGATAATTCTCTAAATCAAATTATCCTGCCTGCAACCGTTGGAGTATCGGATCCTGTTTTGATTCAACTTATTAGCCAATTGGTTGAATTGCAATTGGACGCAAAAATGTTAAATAAAAATTCTTATGGAGAAAACCCCTTAAAATCAAATTTGTTAGATCAAATTAAGAATTTAAGATCGGCTGTATTTGAAAGTGTAAAAAACCTGCAATCGACCGATCAATTTGTGATTGTTCAATCAGATAGTGAGCTAAAGATACTTGAGAAGCAACTCAGCAACCTGCCTTTTGAAGAGCGACAATTGGCTACCATCCAAAGAACTTATGACCTCGGAGAGAATTTATATGTGTTTTTAACTCAAAAAAGAACCGAAGCAGCAATCTCAGAGGCATCGACCACTTCAGATATTAAAATTGTTAACCAACCTGGACAAAAAGGAGGTGCAATCTCCCCTAATAAACAGCGAATTTACTTGATGTCTATCCTATTAGCTTTAGGGTTCCCATTAGGCATTTTTGCTTTATTAGAAATGTTAAATACAAAAATTCAATCACGCGAAGATATTGAGCAAGCATCAACAATTCCTATTATTGGAGTAATTGGGCATAATAGTGACCCCGATAGGATGGTGGTAAGTAATAAACCTAAATCGGCTATAGCAGAAGCATTTAGGTCGCTTAGATCAAATTTAAATTATTTTGTAAAAAAAGGAAATTTCACAGTTATGGTTACTTCTTCCATAAGTGGAGAAGGAAAATCGTTTACTGTTCTTAACCTTGCTAACATTATTGCCTTATCTGGTAAAAAAACAATTATTGTAGGGGCAGATATGCGTAAACCAAGATTATATCAAGAATTGGGTCTTCAAAATTCATTGGGGTTAAGCAATTTCCTATCTGGGCAGTCTGAGTTAAATGAAATCATTCAACATAATGTGATAAGTGATTTACATATAATTACGAGTGGCCCAATTCCTCCTAATCCTGGAGAGTTACTTTTAAGGGCTGAATTTAGGCAGTTAATTAGCGATTTAAAAAATAGATATGATGTTATACTAATAGATACTCCCCCCATAGGAATTGTTGCAGATGCATTAGAGGTGGTGCCGCTTGTGGATCACACACTTTTTATTGCACGCCAAAACTATACGCCTAAAGAAGCCATAGTCTCTGTACAAAACCATGTGGAGCAAGGCAAATTAGTTAATATAAGTTTGGTATTTAATGATATTTACAAATTTGGGCCTGGCTATGGGTATGGCTACGGCTACGGGTATGGCTACGGGTATGGCTACGGCAGTAAAAAGAAGGGTGGCGGATATTATGAGGAATAAATTTATTAATGGATGAAAAAAGTATTGGTCACAGGAGCAGATGGCTTTATTGGGAGCCACTTGGTTGAAAATCTGGTTAATCAAGGGTATTCTGTTAGAGCATTTTGCTATTATAATTCTTTTAATACTTGGGGTTGGTTAGATTCATTACCCAAAGAAACACTTGATAAAATAGAGATTTTTACAGGTGACATTAGAGACCCAAATGGTGTTAGAACAGCCATGAAAAGGGTAGATATTATTTACCATCTAGCAGCATTGATTGCTATCCCATTTAGTTATCATTCACCAGATTCTTATATTGATACTAATGTAAAGGGAACTCTAAACATTCTCCAAGCAGCAAGAGATTTTGAGGTTGAAAGAGTATTAGCTACTTCTACTTCAGAAGTTTACGGTACTGCCCAGTTTGTTCCAATTACTGAAGAGCATCCTAAGCAAGCTCAATCACCTTACTCCGCATCAAAAATAGGAGCTGATGCGCTTGCGGATTCATTCTATAGAAGTTTTGACTTGCCACTTACCATTGTTCGCCCATTTAACACATACGGACCTAGACAATCTGCAAGGGCAGTTATACCAACAATTATAACACAATTGTTAAATGGTTATGAAGAAATACAGCTAGGAGATATTTCTCCTACAAGAGACTTACTATATGTTAAAGATACCATAAATGGATTTATACAAATTGCTAATTGCAAAACCCTTATTGGGCATGAAGTAAATATAGCAACTCAATCAGAAATATCTATTGGGGATTTAGCCCAAGAAATAATTGGTCAAATTAACCCCAATGCAAAAATAGTCACTGATGAACAACGAATAAGACCTGCAAAAAGCGAAGTTTTTAGGTTATTTGGGTCTAATGAAAAATTAAAACGGCATACAAACTGGAAGCAAGCCTATTCGTTAGCAGAAGGGCTGAAAGCAACCATTGAGTGGTTTAAAAGCCCCGAAAACCTAAATGTATACAAAGCTGGAACTTATAATATATAGTTAAATGATAAAAAATAACTACTACATAATAGGGAATGGGGGATTTGCAAAAGAAGTCTTAATACTAGCACAAACTATTTTAGAAGAAAATTATATTTTTAACGGGTTTATTGATTTTAAACCTACAACTACTAAAATAAATTGCTTGGGTAAAGATTTTAAAATTCACAATCAGGTGGAGTTTTTAGAAAAAACCCCACCTGATAAAAATGTATTATTGTTTATGGGTATTGGGAATCCAGTAGAGAATAAAAAAATAATAAATCTGTTTCAAGGTTACTCTTTTCCAAATTTAGTTCACCCAAACTTTATCGGTCATTTACCCTCCATTAAAATGGGAAAAGGTAATATTATAACTGCGGGATGTATTTTCACTGGAGATATTTCCATTGGGTCATTTAATGTTTTTAATTTAAACACAACTGTTGGGCATGATGTTAAATTGGGAGACTTTAATGTAATAAACCCAGGTGTTAATATTAGTGGCTCAGTTACCATTGGTGAATCCAACTTAATTGGAACTAATGCAACTATTTTGCAAGAAGTAAATATTGGAAACCAATCTGTTTTAGGTGCAGCTTCGTTGGCAAATAAGAGTATAGAAAATAATCAAATAATGGTTGGTGTACCAGCTAAACCACTTAAAAAATAATGAGTGTTTTAATTATTGCGGAAGCAGGCGTAAACCATAATGGTGATATGGGTTTAGCTAAGAAATTAATTTTGACTGCAAAAGATAGTGGTGCAGATTATGTTAAGTTTCAAACTTTTATAACTGAACTAAATATTTCTAGAACGGCAAAAAAAGCTAATTATCAAATTGAGAATACTAAATCAGTTGAAAGTCAATTTGAGATGGTTAAAAAACTTGAATTGTCTTTTGATAATTTTTTAGAACTCATTGACTATTGTAAAAATATTGGCATAAAATTTTTAAGTACTGGATTCGACATTCCAAGTATAGATTTTCTTACTAATCATATTGAAATCTTTAAAGTTCCATCTGGTGAAATAACTAATTACCCCTATCTTAAAAAACTAGCAAGCTTTAATAAACCCGTTATACTTTCTACAGGTATGGCAACTATAGAGGAAATTAAAGAAGCAATAACTGTTTTAACTTCAGCACAACTAACTACTAAAAATATTACGGTTCTTCATTGCAATACTGAGTATCCTACTCCGATGGAAGATGTGAACCTACTGGCCATGCAAACCATTGCAAAAGAGTGTGTAGTTGAGATAGGTTATTCAGATCATACTTTAGGAATTGAAGTGCCCATTGCAGCTGTTGCATTGGGTGCAAGGGTAATTGAAAAGCATTTCACTCTGGACCGAAGTTTACCTGGCCCAGATCATCGAGCTTCTTTGGAGCCTAAAGAATTAAAAAAAATGGTTGAGGCTATCAGGAATATCGAATTGGCGATTTCAGGAACAGGAAAAAAAACCCCCTCTAAAAGTGAAATAAAGAACATCCCAATTGCTCGAAAAAGTATTCATTTAAAACTGGCCTTGAAAAATGGAGCAATAATCAAAACAGAAGATCTTATTCCTTTGAGGCCAGGAACAGGTATATCTCCAATGAATTGGAACGCTATTATTGGCAAAAAGGTGAATAGAGATCTTCCTAAAAATCATCTTTTGAGTTTTTCTGACTTAGACCAGTAATTAAATCAACAACCATTTGAAAATAAAACTAGGCATACTTACCAGCTCTCGTGCTGATTATGGTATTTATAAAACCTTATTAAAAAATTTATCTTCAAATAATAAATTTGACTTGCATATTATTGTCTTTGGGTCACATTTACTCAAGAAATTTGGATATACAATTCAAGAAATTAAGAAAGATAATTTTGGGAAGATATGTGAGGTTACAGGAATGCCACAATCAGATAGCCTCTTGGAAATAGGCAAAGGGTATGCAATTCTTGTAAATAATTTCACAAATTTTTGGGCATCTCATCATTTTGATTGGGTTGTTGCTTTAGGTGATCGATTTGAAATGTCGGCTGCAGTGCAGGCTTCAATACCATTTGAAGTAAAAATAGCGCATTTGCATGGCGGTGAAACTACACTTGGAGCTACTGATAATATATATCGCCATCAGATAAGTTTAGCATCGAATAAGCACTTTGTTGCCTCCGAAGAGTACAAAGAGAGAGTTTGTGATTTAATTGGTAGAAAAGATAATATTTATAACGTTGGTGCATTAAGCCTAGATGGTATAGGAGCATTAATATTGCCTAAATGGCAAGATGTTTGCTTAAAGTTTAAAATTCCCAATATACCTTTTGTATTGGTAACGGTTCATTCAGAAACGGTGGGTGCTGATAAAAATATAAAATATGCAAAAGTGATTTACGAAGCCCTTGTGGTATTAAGCAAGCAGTTGCATATAGTAATTACTATGCCTAATGCTGATGCTTTTGGAGCATACTTTAGAGATGTAATACTAAAATTAAAATCAACTTACCCTGCCAATTTTTCTCTTATTGAAAATTTTGGCAAAGAAAATTATTATGCGGCAATGAAGGCCAGTAATTTTTTACTAGGGAACACTTCAAGTGGCATAGTAGAAGCTGCTTCTTTTAATAAGTTTGTCATTAATGTAGGGGATAGGCAAAAAGGTCGATTAAAGAATGATAATATTATTGATGTTCCTTTTGATGAACATAAAATAATTGCAGCAATCAAAAAAGTTAATCAAAAAAAAGAGTATCACGGTTCTAATAGATTTTTTAAACCTGATACAGCTACAAATATAATTAAGGTTTTATCAAATGCATAATTATAAAAATCACTTTATTTTAAAAGGGTCAAATATTAAAAGTGCTCTCACAAAATTAAATGAACTAGCGAGTGATGCTATTTTATTTGTAGTGGATAAAAATAAAAAATTAGTTGGAAGCTTAACGGATGGAGATGTACGAAGAGGCTTATTAAAGGGTTTTAGTACAGATAACATTGTAGATGACTTTATTCAATCTCAACCTAAATATATCAGGAAAGGGGATTATAAAATTGAGGATATTATCATGCTGAGGGATAAGAATTTTAAGATTATTCCAGTTATCGATAATGCCGATAAAATCATAAATATCATAAACTTTCGGATCCAAAAATCGTATTTACCAGTTGATACGGTAATAATGGCAGGTGGCAGAGGAAGTAGATTAAGTCCAATGACAGACACCATACCTAAACCTTTATTAAAAGTAGGAGATAAGACAATTATTGACCATAATATTGATCGACTTATAAAATATGGAATAGATGACTTATGGCTGTCTGTTGGGTATTTAGGAGAACAGCTTAAAGATCATTTCAAAGATGGTTCTGATAAGGGTATTAATATTGATTATGTGTGGGAGGATAAACCACTTGGAACGATTGGTGCAGTAAGTAAAATAGAGAATTTTAAGCATAATTATGTATTAATCACAAATTCCGATATTCTTACAAATTTAGATTATGAAGATTTTTTTTTAGATTTTATTGAAAAGGATGCAGATATGTCTGTCGTTACTATTCCATATGCAGTTGACATTCCATATGCAGTTATGGAAACTAGCAATAACCATGTTATTTCATTTAAAGAAAAACCAACCTATACCTACTACTCTAATGGAGGGATTTATCTAGTAAAAAAAGAAATACTTAACCTTATTCCCCAAAACTCATTTTACAATAGCACGGATTTGATGCAAGAATTAATTAAAGCTGGGAAAAGGCTAATTTCTTTTCCTATGCGTCAATATTGGCTAGATATCGGCAAACCAAATGATTTTAAAATGGCACAAGAAGATATCAAACACATAAAATTTTAATGATGAAACCATTGGTTGTTATTCCAGCAAGAGGTGGGTCAAAAGGATTGCCAGGTAAGAATATTAAGCTGATACATGGTAAACCCTTAATTCACCACACTATTGATGCTGCTCGGCTTGTATTCGATGATGAATGTATATGTGTAAGTACAGATAGCCCTAAAATAATTGAAGTAGTTGAGCAAACTGGTCTTAAAGTGCCTTTTGTTAGGCCCGATGGTTTATCAACTGATACATCAAGTACTCAGGATGTTTTACTACATGCAATCGATTTTTATGAGCAAAAAGGTATTAGCACAGATGTAGTTGTTTTATTACAACCCACGTCACCTTTTAGAAATGACCAACATATTAAAGATGCTTTAAAGCTGTATAATAATTCTTTGGATATGGTTGTATCTGTAAAGGAATCAAAAAGAAACCCGTATTATAATCTGTTTGAAGAAAAAAATGGTTGTTTAGTTAAGTCAAAAGAAAGTGATTTCATAAGACGACAAGACTGCCCTAAAGTATGGGAATTTAATGGTGCTATTTATGTAATTAATATTAAAAGCATAAAAGGGTATAAATTACATGAATTCAAAGCCATCAGAAAATACGTTATGGATGAAGAAGATTCAATTGATATTGATAATAATATTGATTGGGCTGTAGCTAATGCAATTTTTAGTTCAAAATAAGCCATTAAATGTGATTCTAAATTATAACCAATACGTTGACTGAAAAACTTAGAATAAGTTCTTTCGGAAAGGTATTAGTTAAGTTTACGGGGGGGCAAGTAATCTATAATGGCCTTAGAATGGTGTCTGGCTTTCTTGTTATTCGTCTAATTACGCCAGAAATTTATGGATTATTTAGTGGTGTAGCCGTATTTCTTGGTTATGTAATGTTGGGGCATTTTGGAGTTATTAATGGTTTAGGAAGAGAAATCCCCTTTCAGTTAGGTAAAAAAAATCAAATGATGATTAATGATTTAGCCGCCTTGGGTCTGTGGGTAAGTTATATGGTAGGTGTAATAGCCGCAGGAATTTTCGCATTTTTTTTAATTGATAAAATATTACACGGTACACCAGAAGAAGTGGTTATTTTTGGTACATATACCGTTATCAGCTTTTTTCAGGTAATAAACAAAGCATACTTACCTGTTTTATATCGAACAAATGATGAGTTTGTAAAGTTGACCGGCATCAACATTAGGCTAGCATTTGTAGATATTTTAAGTGTATTATTGGTTTGGCAATACGGGTTGTTAGGTCTTTGCCTGAGAGCTCTTATATTAATAATTTCTGAATTTGGCCTGCTGTATTATCACAGACCCATAAAAGTTGCGCCAGCTTGGAGCTATAATCAATTAAAACTGCTTCTTAAAACGGGCATGCCTATTTACATAGTGGGGCAAATACGGCCATTATGGACTACTATTACCAGAAACTTAATATTTAGCCTTGGGGGGCCTTTGCAATTTGGCTACTATGCACTTGCTAGTATGGTAAATGGGGCTTTGGGTATTATTCCTAACTCAGTAGGAAGTGTTCTGTATCCTCGTATGAGCATTCAATATGGAGAAGGAAAACCCGTTAATGAAATTATTAAAAGCGTATTAAAGCCAACACTACTGTTGTTTACCTTATTATTAAGTGTAGCTCTTGGTATATATTTTCTATTGCCAGTTGTTGTGCCAAAGTTATTGCCCCATTATGTAAATGGAATAGAAGTGGCACAATGGTTTACATTCTTACCTGTTATAGTGTCATTAGGGCTGGTTAACAATATATATAATGTGCTAAAACAGCAGAAATGGTATTTTATATCTTTAATTATTGGTGCTGTGTTGGGTTTAGGTTATACAGTGTTTATGGTATCGTACATAACTTTTAACCTTGTTTATTTTGCTCAGGGCATGATGATAGGCGTTGTTATACAAATAGTACTAAGTATTTTATTCTTAAAAAAACTCAAGTATTATAATGTCTAAGAAACTAGCCAACCAGTTATTAGAAATTGAAGAACTATTAAATAAACAAGAATATAGGAAAGTTCAAACGGGGGCTTTTTTAGCAAAGCTTAATTTAAAAGTCTATTTTGGCGTATTTATAAAATCATCAATAGTTAAAAATTTTGGCAAATTTTTATACTTAGTTATAAGCGGTGTTTTAAGCAAGAAGTTATTACTTGCACCTAATAAAAGCAGCAGCAAATTAATGCTTTCAAAGCTTGCGGATAAGCTTCAGTGCAATAAACTAATAGACCCATTGCACCTTCATTTTGCAAATTCAATTTTATGGAAATATTATGAACCAGGAGATATTGGCAATACAAAAGGAATAAAAAAGCTAAACATTTTTGAATTGCCAAAAATAGTGTACAAAGCCATTCTCTTAACTTCAAATGCCAAACGGCATTATGGTAAATTTCCAGAAGTAACTTTTAGTGATCTTTTTATTGTTTACTTCTCTGCAATTGTACAACTCAATAATTGGATAACTTTTTTTGCTAGTTCAAAAATTCGTTTGTTAGTTGTTGACTTCGATCGAGATAATAAATCGCCCTCCATGATATTGGCTGCAAAAAAATGTGGAATAAAGACATTAACATTGGTGCACGGAGTTATGGATCCATCCTACGGGTTTTACCCTGTTATTGCTGATGGGATATTGGTATGGGGCGAATTGCAAAAAAAGTACTTATTAAATGGAGGTGTGCCTACAAAAAAAATTTTCATTGTTGGTAACCCTATATCAGAAAAATTCGAGCAATTCTCAGATAGCACTTATAGTAAAAGTATAACAGAAATTGGAGTGGGTCTAAATAACAAGGGCGAATTACATAATAAATTATTATTAGAAAATATTGCAAATTATGCGAATGAACATCGTGATGTAAAATTTATTATCAAATTACATCCTTCCATGAAATTAACAGATTGGATGCTTAAAATGCAAAGTGATTATTTAAAATTTTATGCTTTTAATAAGCTTACCATTCAAGATTTTTTTAATAGAATAGAAGCCTTAATTGTGGGTAACAGTGGAATTGGGTACGAAGCTGTTGTGAATGATGTTCCTGTAGCCGTAATAAATTTGAATAATGCTGGAAAAGATAATGACTATGTAATGGTTAATGATGGAGGGTTTCCCAATGTAACTTCAAAAGATTTTTTAACTCAATTTTTAGTTGATATGAATATCAAATCAAAAAGAGATGCGCTTCTAAAAAAGGAAAAAGAATTTGTTCTGGGGCAATATTATTTAGCAATAGGAAATGATGCAGTTAATAATGCGATTAAAGTAATTAATGAAAAAACTAATAGCTAGATTACTTAGTCATTTTTTTAGGGCTATCTCGGATTTAATAAATGCAAGTAGTAATTGGGTAGCAATCTCTAAGTCAACGGTTTTGGTTGGTAATAACCTAAAAATTAAAGGAAAAATAATCATAAAGAACGAAGGAAAAATAACATTAGGCAATAATGTTCTCATAAACAATCATAGTAGTTACAACCCTGTGGGGCTACCTCATCAAACAATACTAGCTACTCTTAATGCCAGTGCTTGCATACACATTGGTGATGGCGTTGGTATTTCTGGTGCCTCTATAGTAGCCGCTCAAAAAGTTATTATAGGAAATAATGTGCTTATTGGAGGAGGAGTAGGAATATGGGACACCGATTTTCACCCACTCTCTGCTTCAAAGCGAAACATTCACCGTACCAAAGAAGCAAAATCAAGCCCTGTAATAATAGGTAATAGCGTTTTTATTGGGGCTCGGGCAATTATCCTCAAAGGGGTAACAATAGGTGATGGTGCTGTAATTGCAGCTAGTTCAGTTGTAAACAACGATGTGCCAGAAGGGTATTTATGCTTTGGTAATCCAATGCAGCTAATTAATAAAAATTATACATGAAAAAATTACTAGTAACAGGATCCAGTGGATTAATAGGGTCCGAAATTGTAAGACATTTTGATACGCTAGGGTATGAAATAATTGGGATTGATAATAATATGAGAGCTGATTTTTTTGGTGAGCAAGGAGACACCCGGTGGAACCAAAATACACTAATTAATGAATGTAATAATTTTAGACATTACGAATTAGACATAAGAAATAGAGAGGGTGTATTGCAAATGATGCAAGAATTAAAACCCGATTTTATTGCACATACAGCCGCCCAACCCAGTCACGATTTAGCGGCATCAAGACCTTTTGATGATTTTGATGTTAATGCCGTTGGCACTTTAAATTTATTGGAGGCGGCAAAACAGTTTTGTCCAGAAAGCCCTTTTGCTCATATGAGCACAAATAAAGTTTATGGGGATGCGCCTAATAATTTAAACTTGGTAGAATTAGATACCAGATGGGATTTTGCTGATATAGAATTTTATGATGGCATAAAAGAGAATTTTACAATTGACCAGTCCAAGCATTCTTTATTTGGAGCTTCAAAATTAGCAGCAGATATAATGGTGCAAGAATATGGCCGATACTTTAATATGCCTACTTGTGTTCTTAGGGGAGGTTGCTTAACGGGCCCCAATCATTCAGGAGTTGAACTACATGGATTTTTGAGCTATTTAGTAAAAGTTAATGTTACTAAAGAAGAATATAAAATATTTGGATACAAAGGCAAACAAGTACGAGATAATATACACTCCTATGATGTTGCAAGATTTATCGAAGAATTTTTTAAGAATCCAAAAATTGGAGAGGTGTATAATATTGGAGGAGGTAGAGCTAACTCGGTGTCTATTTTAGAAGCATTTGATAGAGTTGCTGATATTACAGGAAACCCTATGAATTATACCTATTTAGAAAAGAACAGAGAAGGAGATCACTTATGTTATATATCGGACTTGTCTAAGATGAAAGCCCATTACCCAAATTGGGAAATTACCAAAACACTGCAAATGACATTAGAAGAAATTGTTAAGTCTTGGCAGTTGAGGATATAATAAATAAATGTTTCACATTGATTTTACTAAGTAACGATGATAACAAATGATGCAAAACCTCCATTATTTAATTCAGGCCATGCATTATTTATAACCGATGCTTTCCCTCCACGACTGGGAGGGTCGAGCGTTTTAAACTACAACCTACTTTCTTGTTTTGATAATAGCTCATTCACTGTAATTAGTCGATATTCCATAGGTTTAAACAAAATTAAGAGGAAAAAAGGGGTAAAAATTAAACGAGTAATAGTAACCATCGCAAGGTTAGGGAAACTGAACGACCTTATGTTTGCTATTCAATTACCGCTAGCAATTGCACGTATCAAAACCATAGCAAAAAAAAGGAATACAAAAATAATAATAGGCACCTATCCTAACCTTCAATTTCTTGAGTTAGCACAAAAAATAGCAAAAGAGCTTAATTTGCCTTTTGTTTCATACCTACACGATACAATCTATGAAGGAAATATTGGCTCAAGGCTAGAGTTAAAAGCGAAAAAACTAAACAAACTGATTTTAGCCGAATCGAAACAAGTTTTTGTTATGAGTGATGGGATGGCCAATTTGTATAGAAAAAAATATAATAAAGCTACT
>CAZQWZ010000014.1:0-9227 GCA_964596935.1 uncultured Roseivirgaceae bacterium | reverse complement strand
GCTTACGAACCATCAATGGATATAAAGGCACCAAAAAAATTCTTTTGGGGAGGAGCCATTTATAAAATAAATATTGTTGCTCTTGCTAGTTTTTCAAATTGTCTCTTGGCACACAATGCAGTGTTAGAATTAGCCACAAACACGCCAAGCAAAAAATTGTTAAAGTATGGATTTAACCTAGATAACTGCAATTTTACTTTTTATCAAGGTAGAGCACAATATATTCAAGCAATTCAAAATAGCGATGTTCTTGTACTAGCACTAGACGATGAAAAAGACACAGAAACACACAGGGATGAAATAGGAACAGTATTCCCAACAAAAACGCCCGAATACTTAGCTAGTGGTAAACCTATAGTGGTAATTTGTCCTTCAAATTATTTTCTTGCAAAATATTTTACAGAGCATGATTGCGGGTTCGTTTACCAAAAAGAAGACTTAAAAAACTTTAATAAAATTTATACAGACCTCAGCAATAAAGAAAAAGTGAATCAGAAAGTTTCAAATGCTAAAAAAATGCTTGAATTACATTTTAAAGCTAAAAAAGTTCAACAAATTCTAATTGAAAACATTAATAACCTGTAATTATTTTTTATAATGCTTTCACCAGTTTGAATGTTTTAAATAAATGATTTTAGATCGGTTTACAAATTTCATTGTTCTCACATTTTCATTTTTTCTCGCATTTGGAAAACTAGACCCGTTTGCAACTCAAGGTTTTTTTTTAAATGGCATACTTATTTTAGTAATTATAGCCATTGGTTTATCCACTCCAGTAATTAAGGATATTAAGATCTTTGGTAATCAATTATTTTTATTAGCAGCAATAGGAGTGATTTTGTTTGTATTAGGTATGTTGTATGAAGGCATCTCATCAAATACCTATTATTTTAATAGCAAATATTTTTCTGCCATAATAGTATTTTGGTTTTTATCGTATTACTTTCTCCTTTACCCCAAAAAATGTTTTTATTCCATTCTATTATTTGCTCTATCATCTTCATTAATTGCCATTTTATATCAGCTGGGTTATCTAAACGCCTTTGTAAATACTACCCGTGGCAGGTTGATAATTTTTGAAGAAAACCCGAATTCATTCAGTTCTCGAATGGCAATAGCTTTTATTATTATAACATATTTTATACTAGAAGACCCACTGAAATTTAAAAAAATAAGATTTCTTCTACTGGTTTTGTTACCAAGCTTATTCTTTATAGTAGTTGATACTGGGTCTAGGGGCTCATTTATAGGATTACTATTAGGGGCAGGTTTAATGGTAGTGTTTGCAAATGTAAAATTTAGCTACAAACTGGCACTTATAATTTTTTCTGTGGTTTTATCTTTTTATTTATTCAAGCAGTTAAGCCCAACAGCTTTAATTGAACGATTCAGCCAAGAAGAAGGTATTGGCGTGCGTGAGAAAATTTGGAGTAATTCTTTAGAGGTATTTTATGATTATCCATTTGGAGTAGGCGAAGCTGGATACTATATCGAAATGGAAAAACGATTTTCCGAGAAGCATGCACCGCATAATTTATTTATTTATTTAGTGGTAACAGGAGGGTTTATTTCATTAATTCTATTTTTAGTATTTTTAAAAAAACTGTTTTTAAAAAGTACTTCTATGCTTAAAGCAGGTAATTCTTTTCTGATTACAATATTTGTTTTTTTAATCTTTTTAATTTCAAAAACAGGAGGCGTGTTCACCTATTTAATAATGTGGTACTTTTTTGCTGTTATAAATTCGGTTAATGTAAAATATGTAAATGAATAAAATTTTGGTACATGCCTGGCCCATTAGTCAATATGAGAGTAATTATTATTTAATTTACACACATTGGGTATATTTAAAACAAATATCCGAATTGTACACAAAGGTTTTATTGCTATCTCCAACACATACAGTTGATCAACACGCAAGTACACAATTAACATCTATAAGTTGTTTTAAAAATATTGAAGTTATTAAATTGCCTGCGTCAGTTGGATATATAGGAGCTATTAGACACTTTTTTAGCTATGTAAAAGCTTATGCCAATAAAAGCAATAGTGCAGAAACAATATATACAAGGTATCCAACTCCGTTTGGTTGGTTGCAAAAAATTTATTTTAAAAACGCTCGGAGGATAATTCACTTTGTTGGCGACCCCGTAGATACAATTCAGTCAAACCCTCGGTTTAATAAATTTAAAAAAGTAGTTTTAGTTATTTTTTTTAAACCCGAACATTGGATGTATTTATGGGCGTGTAAAGGGGCAGAAGTTTATACCAATGGCGATCATATTGCACAAAAGTTAGGTAAACAAGGTATCACTGCTAAACCCTTGGTTTCTTCTACATTAACTCAGCAAGATTTCTATTTTAATAAAACCAAGAGAATTGATAAAAATGCCCCTAAACTTCTATATATAGGCTACTTACGTAAAGCTAAAGGGATTGAGACTATAATTTATGCCTTTAAATTACTTCAAGAGAGGCTAAATCAAGCATCATTAACAATTATTGGTTCTGGTGAATATGAATATGAATTAAAAAAATTGGTAAAGAGTTTGAATTTGCAAGGTGTGATATTTAAAGGCCATATAGAAAATAGAAATACGCTAAATAATATGATTAGAGCACATGATATATTTTGCTTTGCAAGCATTTCTGAGGGCTCTCCAAGGGTAGTATTAGAAGCTATGGCAAATGGGTTGATAGTTGTTAGTACACCAGTAGGCTCATTACCTTTTATTTTTGAAGACAATAAAGAAATATATTTTGCGGATTTTGATAATGACACTATGTTTTTTAACATAATATTGAAGATTATTAAGGATGATAAAAATTCTGATAACACTCGACTAAATGCATACAATAAGGTAAAATCGTTTACCATTGAAAAATTTCTAAACAATATTTTTATTGAAGCTTAAACTATCTATAATATATTCTTGGTTTATAAGGCTTTTAACTTATATACTACCCAATGCGCCTATTTTTATGCGCTTTAGAGGTGGGTTATATGCTCTAATGATGCAGAAATGTGGAAAAAATTTTCAAGTAACATCTTCCGTAATTATTAATTCATTAGCTCGATTACAGGTTGGAGATCATGTTTATATTGCCCATAATTCAGTCATAATGGGAACTAACATTATCATAGAAAACGAAGTGCTAATCGGCCCCAACTGTGTAATATCAAGTAGTAATCATACATTAAGCAGTAGCTCATTTAGGTTTGGTCCATTAAAAGAAAAAGGAGTATTGTTAAAACAAGGCTCTTGGGTTGCTGCAAATTGCTCGGTTGTAGGAGGCTCAGAATTGCCTGAAAAATCCATCTTAGCGGCAGGGTCTGTTTTAACACAAAAATTTACTGAAGCCGAAATGGTGTATGGAGGAGTTCCTGCAAAAAAAATTGGAACGGTGTTACCCAATAATCCTAAGTAGTTGAATTAACACATGAAGTAATGAATAAAATAAAAATTACGATAAGAAAATTAACAATGAAACTATATATTTTAACATGTGTGGAATTGTAGGAAAGTACTATTTTAAAAATCATTTTTCAAATTTAGATTTACTCAATAGGCAAGTTGATTCGATTAGGCATCGTGGCCCAGATGATAAAGGAGTTTGGCATAATAAAAATGTAGGGCTGGGTCATGTTAGATTATCCATTTTAGATTTGAGCAACCAAGGGCATCAACCTATGCTCACAACTGATAAAAAAGGCGTTATTATTTATAATGGAGAAATTTATAATGCCAATGAAATAAAAAGAGGGCTTGCCCAAAAAGAATATATATCAAGCACAGATACAGAGGTGCTTCTTAATTTAATGCACGAACATGGGGTTAATGCTTTAGATAACCTAGAAGGGATGTTCGCATTTGGCTATTATAACATAGATCAAGACCTATTGCTTGTAGCACGTGATCCTTTTGGAGTTAAGCCACTGTATTACACATTTAATGAAGAAAGAATTGTTTTTTCTTCAGAAATCAGACCACTTTTATTGGAGCCAGATGTATCAAAAGAAGTGGATGAAGATGCCTTAAAAGAGTATTTTTTATTGGGTTATAGCATAGACCCAAATACTTGCTACAAGCAAATTAAAAGGCTGCCCCCAGGGCATTATTTGCAAATTACTAAATCCGGATTTGAAGTTAAACCTTATTTTAAAGTTTCTGATTTAATTACTAAAAACGTTAATGTAAAAAATTGGTATGAAACTTTTTTGGAAAGCATTAAATTACAAAGTATTTCAGATGTGCCATTTGGTTTATTATTAAGCGGGGGGCTAGATTCTACTCTTATATTAAAAGCACTAAAAGACAAGGGACTTATTGATAATAATTTTTCATCATACAATGCAGGTTTAGATGGAAGTGGGAAGACTAAAACGTTTTGGGAACGGCAAGTTGCCGACCAAACTTCAAAGTATTATGGAACCAAACTAACCAAAATTAGTAGTAACCCACTTACCTTCAGAAGCTTTAGTGAAATGGTTGGGATAATAGAAGAACCAATATCAAATCCTTCTAATTACCTTATCGACAAAATTTGTTATCAAGCTAAAACCAATGGGCATAAAGTTTTGTTAAGTGGCCATGGCGGAGACGAAATTTTTGGAGGATACAGAAGGCATTTGGTTGCCAGATATTTACCGCTGCTAAAAAAATTAGGGTTATCGATCCCATTAAAACTATATGGAAGCATAAAACACAATACATTATATTACAGAATTAATGAAGCAATTAAGTGGAAAAAGAATAACAATCTTTTTCCACTTGTAGCGGTAGGAATGGATTTAGTAACAAAACTTAAGCTGACCCAAGGATGGATGGATGAATCGGACTTGGATAGAATTTCTTCAAAATTGTCTTCTTACACCGAAGGGCTAGATGGTTTATCTTCATTAAAAAAACAAATGGTACTTGAGTTTGAAACATACTTGCCAAGCCAAAACCTAATTAATATTGATAAAATTAGTATGCACCATTCTATCGAAACACGTGTTCCGTTCCTGTTTAAGCCATTGGTTGCTGCTGGGTTAAACATGCCAGATAATGAATTAATTAAAGGATTAAAAACCAAAGTGGCATTTAGAAATAAAGGAAATGAGCTTTTGCCAAATTTTGTTACAAACAAACCAAAATCAGGATTTGGCCCTTCTTTGAAAGATCTAATTCTTACAGATGAAATTAAAGATGTGGTTTACTCTGCTTCGTTTAATAGCGGAGGGCGTTTTAACCCAGAGGGTGTAAAAAAACAATTTTATGATAGAGATATTTCTGTAAATGAAGCACTTCAATTAATGAATATTGTTACTGTTGAACAGTGGATTCAAAATCAATAATTATTTCAGTCAAATCTAGTTCTAATTGAAAATTGCAATCGTATCTCATGCAGGAGGAAGCCCTTACCATGGCCCCAATATGAGGTCTTATTATTTGGCACGAAAGCTTGTTGAGAGAGGACACTCGGTGCAAATTATATCTTCTTCTTTTTTTCACAAATATGTTAAATTACCAGAGGTACATAATCCCATTACCAATGAAATAATTGATGGAATAAATTACCGATGGATTAAAACTGTTGAGTACCCTAAAAGAAATTATAAACAAATTCTAAATCAATTTGATTTTGCTTACAAATTGTGGAAATATAGAAAAGAGTTATTTAGAGATAAAGTGGATGTAGTTATTTTTTCTTCACCCCCTCCAGTTGCCATACTTCCAATTATTGCAATAAAAAAGATTAATAAATTTGCTTTAATTTTTGAAGCTAGAGATATATGGCCAATGGGAATACTCGGTTTAGGCATTATCAATGCGTTTCATCCGTATGCACTTCTACTTTCTTATATAGAAAAAATGGCCTACAAAAGAGCCGATGCCATAGTGTCTGTAAAAAAAGGAGATTATGTTTACTTTAATAATAAATTTAAACAGCATTATTTTAAATACAACTACATTCCCAATGGGTATGATGCCGAATCAAGCGGTAAGCAAATTCGAAATAATGGAATAAACAAAAAATTTACCTTTGGTTATGTAGGTGCGATGAGTAATGTTTATAATATAGATATCTTATTAGAAGCCGCTGAGTTACTTCAAAGGAAAGGGATAGATATTTTAGTGCAATTAATTGGAGGAGGAGAAGATTTTGGCAGGCTTAAAGAGAAAGCGCAAGAATTAAATCTTAAAAATATAGATTTTATTGGTTCTGTTCCCAAAAGCAAAGTGATGAGTTACCTGCTCAATTTTGACGTTGCCATTATAAGCCTAAACAGCACACCTGCCTATAAGTTTGGCATATCTGCCAATAAAATGTACGAATATATGTATGCTAAAAAACCCATTTTAGCTATCTATGATACCGACTTTGATGATGTAGTGGATTCCGGGGGGGGGATTTCTTTGCGTAATCCAAATCGAGAGTTAGTTGCAAGTACAATGGAAGCAATGTTAAGAAGCCCTCAAGATCATTTGGTAAGCCTAGGTGAAAAAGGCTACAACTATTACTTAAAAAATTACACTTTCGATATAATTGCAGACAAGTATGAAAAACTATTTAATAAGATTATATGATTAGCCCAGTATTTATTATTGGTGCTGGTAGGTCAGGAACGAATATACTGCGAGATGTACTCACATCGTTTTCGGATATGGAAACATGGCCTTGTGATGAACTGGATTTGGTTTTTAGGCATGGCAACAAAGAGGCTCAAGATGATAGGTTTTTAAACACACATGTAAACGAAACTGCACGAAAATACATTCAATCTTTTTTTAAGAATTTTCAATTAAAACATCCAAATTCAACAATTGTTGAAAAAACCTGTGCTAATTCTCTAAGAATACATTTCTTAAAAAGTATTTTTCCTAAAGCTAAGTTTATTTTTATTGTAAGAAATGGTTTCGATGTTACTAGGTCAGCTAAACTTAGGTGGATTTCTACATTTAACCTTTCTTACACGCTTAAAAAATTAAAATTTGTTCCTAAGCTAGATATACCATATTACTTTTTTAAATTTTTAAAAAATAGAATATCTCAATTGGGTAGTTCTGAGAGCCGGCTCTCAAAATGGGGTCCCGTTTATCCAGGAATGTTTAGTGATTTAAAATTAAAAGAATTAGAAGAGGTATGCGCTTTACAGTGGAAAAATTGTGTAGAAATTGGCTATAATGACTTGTTAAATTTTCCTTCAGACACACGTTTTTTTATTAATTACGAAAACATGGTAGCCAATCCCGAAATTGCTTTACATAAAATAATGAAATTTTTAAATAAAGAATGGAGTCAATCTGAAATACAATCGGCAGCTTCACTAATTAAAACAGACAAAGTTGGGCGTGGAGTTAAATCATATGTTCAAAACCCTAAAATTACATCTATTATTAACCCTATTATGAAATCAATTTATGAGCCGTTGGCAAAAGGTTACCAAGAGAGTAATTGATATACTAATATCTTTTACTGGGCTTATCTGCGTTGGTTGGGTTATTATTATTGCTGCTATTATTGCCAAAATTGATACTAAAATAACTGGGTTTTTTATGCAAAAGAGAGTAGGTAAAAATTCAAAATTTTTTAATGTAATTAAAATTAGAACGATGAGCTATGTACCAAACTATAGTAGTTATGTTACAACAGATAATGATCCTAGAGTTAGCCGTATTGGCAATTTTTTACGAAAATCTAAAATTGATGAATTACCACAGTTAATAAATGTGTTGATAGGCGATATGAGTTTGGTTGGGCCTCGACCTGATTTGCCTGGTTTTGCAGATAAATTGGTGGGCAAAGATAGAATCATACTAAGTATTCGCCCAGGTATAACTGGCCCCGCTTCGTTAAAATATAGCACTGAGGAAAAACTTTTAGCAAATGTAGAAGATCCAATTAAGTATAATATGGAAGTAGTTTATCCTGATAAGGTTAAAATTAATAGGGATTATATCGAAAATTACACAATAGCCAGAGATTTTTATTACATTTTTAAAACAGTATTTGCATAGTTTTTACTTTTTTTATCTATTTCAAGTTTGAATAAAAACAATCAAAAATCAGTAGCCATAATAGGAGCAGGAGGTCTAGGGCGCGAGGTAAAAATACTACTTGAACGAGGTCATAATTTTGCAGGTTTTATTGATGACAAGGCCCAAGAAGATTATTATCTAGGCACTCTAAATAAGGCCATTATCCATTTAAACACTTCTTATATAATAGCCATTGGTAATGCTCCACTAAAGAAAAAAATTGTTAAAAGATTAGAAAGTAGAACTATAAATTATACCAATATTATTAGTAGCAAATCCGTTATGCCGCAAGCTTATTTAAGAGGGGTAGGTATTATTGTTTGTGACGGAGTAGTATCTACTATTAATTGTTCAATAGGCTCACATGTGCTGCTTAACCTCAATACAACCATTGGCCACGATGTAGCCATTGGCAACTATTGTTCTATTATGCCAGGCGTAAATATTTCTGGTAATGTACGTATTGGTGAGGCTACTTTAATAGGCTCGGGAGCTGTAATTCTTCAAGGAATTACGATTGGGAAAAATGTAATAGTTGGTGCTGGTGCTGTAGTTACTAAAAACATACCAGATAATGTTACCGTGGTGGGTGTGCCTGCAAAGCCCATTTAAGATAAATATCGTTTAATTAAGGGTTTCGTTACTGCGAGCATAACGAGGCAGTCTATCTGTTTCAACTTCGGATACTCAAATTTAGAGATTGCTTCTCCGAAAAAACGGAGCAGGCTGTGCCTCGCAATTACGTTCCAGATTAACTACACTGCATTAAATTCAGGATAAAACGAAAAGCTCAATAATTTCGATGATTAAATTTGAAGTTTTATCATTAAACAACAAAAAAGAAAAGAGTGATTTCGAAAAATGCTTGAAAGAAACTGGATGCAAAAGTCCCTTTCAAACAATCGCCTTTATTAAATGTTTTTCAAATGGAACGAAAGACCTTATATGTTTTAAAGTAAAATCAAATAACCGTTTGATTTTACTTTTAGGTTATTTAAAAACAATCGAGGGTAATTCATCTTTAAAGGATTTTCGATCACCTTATGGCTATTCTGGCCCCATATATTCAAATAATGTAGAAAACAGCGAATTGGAGAACTTCTGGAAAGAAGTAAATGATTGGTTTAAGCAAAACTCGGTGGTAGCATCGTTCATTCGATTTTCTTTAACTAATAATTCATTAGGGTTTAATGGCACTAT
>CAZQWZ010000013.1:0-24340 GCA_964596935.1 uncultured Roseivirgaceae bacterium | reverse complement strand
GGATGTGATTTTTATTTTATCTTAAATCAATAACTTCAACACCTTTATGCTTAGCTTCATCAAACGAAAAATCAGCATCGGCAAGGTTTACTTTTGAGTTGAAATTTGAAATGGTATAAGAAAACTCACTTCCTTCATTATCGAACATTGTAAATTTTCCTAATGTTTTATCTCCCTGCGCAATTTCTAAACGAATTTTATAAAACTGAGCTTCTTTATCGGTTGATATTAAATCGACTACATCATATTTTTTGCCTCCACTGGTAATAGGTGTAAGTAAAACATACGTAAATCCTTCTTTATAAATGGTGTAAATGCTCGAAGGAGTAATATCGCCAGCCTCAGCACTGTGGTTATCAATATTTACTTCGTCATCATCTGGCAGGTATGTCCAAACGGTTACTCCGTTATTAATTACTTCTTGGCCTCCCATTTTAAGGCTGTACATATCGCCTTTTACAGCTATGCTCCCTTTAAATGTATCGTTTATTCCATCTGCTTTATTAATCATGGTGTAATCAATATTAGATGTAAACGAAGGAATAGCCTTGTACTTAGAACTCATGCCATCTAAAACTGCCCTTGCATTTTGAGCAGATGCTGCTGCTGTTAAAAACACTGCTACTAACCCAATTAAAAATCTCTTTGTCATAATAATATATTTTGCCTCACTAATAATCACACAAAAATACGAATGTGATTTAATTAAAAATTACTTTTCGCTGAGTTCATTCAATAACTGTTCCAAACTATATTCATCCGGAATTAAAACTAATCTTGCCTTGCTACCTTCAAACGGCCCCACAATACCAGCGGCTTCTAATTGATCGATTATCCTACCTGCGCGGTTATAACCTAGTTTTAATTTTCGTTGGATTAAACTGGTACTTCCTTGCTGATGCATTACAATTACACGGGCAGCGTCATCAAATAATTTATCTCTATCGTCTAAATCTACCGCTAAGCTATCTCCTGCTTCTTCACCCACAAACTCTGGCAATAAATAAGCAGACTCATACCCTCTTTGTTCACCTATAAAATCGCAAATTCGTTCTACTTCTGGGGTATCTACAAATGCACATTGCAAACGTATAGTATCTGATCCTTGTGAGAAAAGCATATCGCCCATGCCTACTAATTGATCTGCTCCACCTGCATCTAAGATGGTACGCGAATCAATTTTGGAGGTAACTCTAAAGCTTAATCGGGCAGGAAAATTGGCTTTTATTGTACCTGTAATTACATTTACCGAGGGGCGTTGAGTTGCCAATACTAAGTGGATGCCAATGGCTCTTGCTAATTGAGCTAATCGAGCTATCGGTGTTTCTACTTCCTTGCCAGCTGTCATCATTAAATCTGCTAGCTCATCAATTACTAATACAATGTATGGCAAAAACCGATGTCCTTTTTCAGGATTTAATCTACGCTTTATAAACTTGTTATTATACTCCTTGATGTTTCGAGTACCAGCATCTTTAAGTAAATCGTAACGGGCATCCATTTCAATGGTTAATGAATTTAAGGTATGAATTACCTGTTTTGTATCTGTAATAATTGCGTCTTCGTTATCGGGCAATCTAGCCAAAAAATGCCTTTCCAATTTATTAAAAAGGCTTAACTCTACCTTTTTAGGATCTATTAAAATCAGCTTTAATTGTGATGGGTGCTTTTTATAAATAAGCGATGTTAGCAGTACGTTTAAGCCAACCGATTTACCTTGTCCTGTAGCACCTGCCATTAAAATATGAGGCATTTTAGCTAAATCAATCATAAACACTTCGTTGGTAATGGTTTTACCCAAAACAACAGGAAGATCCATTTCGCTTTTCATAAATTTTTCGGTACCAAGAACTCCCCTAATATCAACCATTTCACGGTTTTTATTGGGCACTTCTATACCAATAGTTCCTTTACCAGGGATTGGAGCTATTATTCGAATACCCAAAGCCGAAAGGCTTAAGGCTATATCATCTTCTAAATTTTTAATTTTAGAAATTTTAATGCCGGCTTCTGGTACTATTTCATAAAGTGTAACCGTAGGGCCAATGGTTGCTCTAATGCTTGAAATACCAATATTAAAATTGGTAAGTGTAGTTACAATTTTATCTTTATTTTGCTGGAGTTCTGCAGAACTCACCCTCACTTTCGAATCACCGTAATCATTTAAAAGATCAAGTGTTGGGTACTGATAAGTACCTAAATCTAATGTAGGATCATAGTTTTCTACCTCTTTTGCTTTTTCTTCCTCTACTTCTTTTTCTACTAAAAATTGAGGTTCTACTTCTTCGCTTTCTTTTGGCTCTACATATTTTTTTGCAGTTGGCTCAATTTCTAATTCAATCTTGGTTTCTTCTACCTTCTCAATAGTAGGCTCTTTTTCAAGTTCAGCATCATCTAATAACTCATCTGCAGAATTATTTATAGCTTTTACTTCCATTTCATCATCAGGCAATAGATCATCACTGCCATCAAAATGCACGTGTGTATCTACATCAAAACCTTCAGATTTAACTTCTTCAATATTTCCATCAATAGAATTTTCTACTTCTTGTACTTTTTCTTTCACCTTAGATTTAAGCCCTAAAAATGAAGTGATATCGAAAAAGAATATGCCAAAAACCACGAGAGAAAATATAAGTAGTAAAATGCTACCCCAACCAATTAAACTATTTACAATAACCGCCAGGTTATAGCCAATACCTCCACTTAAAAAACTGAGTGTGGTTACATTATCATTATTTAAAACGATATCTCCTAAAAATAGGCTAATCCAAATAAGAAAGAAAAATACGAATATGGTGGCAGAGCTTAAGTTAACTAGGCTACGAAAAAAAACGACTCTATAGCCGTAGAGAAAAAATAAGAACGGTAGCAGAAAAGAAGCAAGGCCAAACCATTCGAAAATAAAATAGTGTGAGCCCAGAGCACCATAAAGTTTCATCCAATTTTCAACTTCTAAACCCGACTGTAATACTCCTAGTTCGTGTACGGCATCTATCACACTTTGATCAGCCTGACCAGTAAATAAATACGAAATAAAAGCCACCAAAAGGAATAACGACACTGCCAATAAGAAAAACCCACCTGTAAGTTGAAAACGCCTATCCTTTAAAAATTTTAATTCAAATTTTCGTTTAGGGCCATTTCCCTCTTTGGGCTTATTTGCAAAATTCTTAGACTTATAGGTATTTTTCGCCATTTAATATTGTTGAAATAGGTGTTGCTTTTTTGAGTTAACTACAAATAAACTAGTTTATCAAATCTAAGACAAAGAGTGATGGTTATAAAATTTATAACGTTATTACTCAACATCAATGTTATCTCGAATTTATTTCAAAATCTATCTAACCCAATGTTCAGATCCTGAACGCCATGCCTGCGGCCAGTAGTTTAGGATGACGGCAAAAGTTATAATTTAGCAAGCTCTCGGTTTATATCCTTTACAAACGAAGGGCCATTATAAATAAACCCTGTAAATATTTGAATTAAATCTGCTCCTGCTTTTATCTTATCAACGGCATCTTGGGCAGTCATAATGCCACCAACCCCAATGATAACCGTCTCTGCACCCAATTTATGACGTAGCTGTTTAATAATTTCTGTAGAATGACTAGTAAGAGGAGCTCCACTTACCCCTCCGTTCCCGATCTTGAGTGCTTCTTGTTTTGTATAAACCAACTCTTCTCTACTTACTGTGGTGTTGGTTGCTACTACGCCTGCCAGTTTAGTTGATTTAACAATTTCTACAATATCATCAATTTGCCCCTCGGTTAAATCAGGGGCTATTTTTAATAATATTGGCTTGGGTGTTTTTTTTATATTGTTAGCTGCTTGTAGTTGTTCCAGCAATTTCTTTAAAGGCTCCTTATCTTGTAATGCCCTTAAATCAGGTGTGTTTGGGGAGCTAACATTTACCACAAAATAATCAACTACATTAAAAAGTGCTTCGAAAGCATGGAGGTA
This sequence comes from uncultured Roseivirgaceae bacterium, assembly GCA_964596935.1. Taxonomy (GTDB): domain Bacteria; phylum Bacteroidota; class Bacteroidia; order Cytophagales; family Cyclobacteriaceae; genus JAKISE01. The sequence continues at coordinate 20,377 of CAZQWZ010000013.1, read as the reverse complement.
ATCATGAGCCGCATCTTCGTTAGAAGTTACTTTATTTTTACCAATATTGCCTCCTATTATCACCTTCGTATTCGTAGATTTTAATCTAGCAACAGCTTCTTCAACTCCGCCATTATTAAATCCCATTCGGTTTAAAAGGGCTTTATCAGCCTTTAATCTAAATAGCCTTGGTTGCGGATTGCCTTGCTGTGGCTTAGGAGTTAATGTGCCAATTTCGATAAATCCAAAACCTAGGTTGCCCAACTGCTTTACGTGTTTCGCATCTTTATCAAAACCAGCAGCCAACCCCACAGGGTTATCAAATGTTAAACCTAACACCTCTCTTTTTAATTTAGAATTACTAATGCCAAACAATGCCTTAAATATTAGGCTCATCCCTGGGATTGATAAAGAAACACCTAACAATTGCATTGATAGATTATGTGCCTTTTCAGCACTAAGAAGAAAAAATAGGGGGCGAATTAGAAGCTTGTACACAGTAGTATAATTATAAAAAATCTAACCGCAAAGTACGCAAAGAATTGTGCAAAGTACGCAAAAAAAATGCTTCAATATTTTTAACTTCTTGGATGAAATTCTTGAATTACCTGCTGCAAGTAAGCTCTATCTAAATGGGTATAAATTTCGGTGGTGGTAATAGATTCGTGGCCTAGCATTTCTTGTACTGCTCTTAGGTCGGCACCGCCTTCGATTAAATGGGTTGCAAAAGAATGCCTAAACGTATGAGGGCTAATATTTTTAGTTATACCAGCAACTTTTGCCAAATTTTTAATAATGGTAAAAATCATTACTCTACTTAACATAGCTCCTCTTCTATTAAGAAAAACATAATCTTCATTGCCTGATTTTATTTCAAGGAAAACCCTGCTTTGCTCTCTATAAATTGTAATGTATTTAATTGCCTCTCGCCCAATTGGCACTAACCGTTCTTTATCGCCTTTGCCAATTACACGGATATATCCTGCATCTATATACAAATTGCTTAACCTTAAGCTTATCAATTCTGATACTCGCAAACCACAACTATAAAGGGTTTCCAAAATAGCTCTGTTACGAGGGCCTTCTGGCTTGGAATGATCAATAGCAGCTAATAATTTATCGATCTCGTGAATATCAAGTGTGTCTGGCAGTTTTCTCCCAATCTGAGGAGATTCGATTAATTGTGTTGGGTCAGTTTTGATGATGCCTTCGAAAAGCAGGTATTTAAAAAATGATTTTATGCCACTTACAATACGAGCCTGACTGTAGGCAGACATACCCAACTCGTTTAGAAGTTGAATAAAATCAGTAATGTTGGCATAAGTAATGTCCAAAGGTGAGATAGACTGCTCTTCAGAATTGGCAAACTGTTGCAGTTTTATAATATCACGCACATAGGCTTCGATAGAGTTGTCGGCCAATGCTCGCTCAAGCTTTAAATAATGTTTAAATTGCGTGATTAATAAATCCCAAGTCATAGTTTTGATTAAGGATTATAAAAATAAGTAAACTAACATGCACATTGCAATTATTAACGGGGCCAATCTTAATTTGCTCGGAACAAGAGAACCTGAAGTGTACGGTTCTACAACATTTGAAGATTATTTTACTGAACTAAAAAGCAAGTTCCCATCCATTACATTTAGTTATTTCCAATCTAATGTTGAAGGTGAATTAATTAACCAAGTGCAAAAAATGGGCGCAGAAAGTGATGGCATTGTGCTAAATGCTGCTGCATATACTCATACATCTATTGGTTTAGGAGATGCTGTTTCTGCCATTGCTGTACCAGTAGTTGAAGTACATATTTCTAATATTTATGCTCGTGAAGAGTACAGGCATCATAGTTTTTTAACAGGAAAATGTGCTGGTGTAATTTCTGGTCTTGGTTTAAAAGGCTATGATCTCGCAATTGAGTTTCTTAAAAAATGAAATATAATGTGAGTTGTAAAAATTTCTCATTTTATTTTTCACATTTCACATTTTAATGGTGTTAGATTTGCGCAAATTTTAAACTCATGCAGTTCGATTTCAAACAAATACTCTCCGTTACCCTTATCCTTTTTTCAGTAATTGATATTATTGGTTCGGTACCAATCGTAATAGATTTACGTAAAAAAGCAGGCAAAATCTATTCTGGCAAAGCCACTTTAGTTGCTGGTGTTTTAATGATTATGTTTCTTTTCCTTGGTCAATCAATTTTAGAATTGTTTGGGCTTAATATAGAGTCTTTTGCCATTGCAGGAGGAATTATTATGTTCATCATTGCCATTGAAATGATTTTGGGTGTAACACTTTTTAAACACAATCCTAATGAAGTTGATGGTGCTTCAATTGTTCCCATCGCTTTTCCATTAATTGCGGGGGCTGGTACGTTAACAACTATACTTACTTTACGAGTTGAGTTTGCCATTGAAAACATAATAGCAGGCATCATTATCAACTTGATCTTTGTCTTTATCGTACTTAAAACTTCTTCTTGGTTAGAGAGAAAAATTGGCGCTTCTGGTTTTGGAATTTTAAGACGAGTTTTCGGAATCATCCTCTTATCTATTGCGGTTAAACTTATTTTAACCAATTTAGCTACTATATGATAACCCTTTACACCGATGGTGCAGCCAAAGGAAATCCTGGAAATGGCGGTTATGGAACGGTACTCCTTTTTGGCAAGCACCGTAAAGAACTAAGCCAAGGCTTTAGAATGACTACCAATAACCGAATGGAGCTATTAGCCGTAATTGCAGGCCTAGAAGCATTAAACACAAACGAGCACCCTATTACCATTTATTCAGATTCTAAATACGTAGTTGATGCCATAAATAAAGGTTGGCTAGTTAATTGGGTAAAAAAGAATTTTAAGGATAAAAAAAATATTGACCTCTGGAAGAGGCTTCTACCACTTTTAAAAAGGTTTAAACTAACATTTAAATGGGTAAAAGGCCACGCAGGCATACCAGAAAACGAGCGATGCGATCAATTAGCGGTTGAAGCCGCTGAAGGAACAAATCTTTTAATTGATAAAGAATTTGAAGCAAGTAGAGCTTAGGCTGATGCCCTAAACACCAAAGGAGTTGCGTTTGCCAATCTCTTAAATGCTCTAGTAAATGATGCTTCTGAAGACTTTTAGATTAAAATAGGGCTGCTTATTAAACAACCCTATTTTTGTTTAGTCTGCTGTTAAAACACACGACTCAGTAAAATCAAAGCCAAAATCTCTTAATTCCTCTAAGATTGGCTCATACAACTCTTTAATAATTGGAATCAGAACTCCTTTAGATTTAATCTTATCTTCCAAAATTAGTTTTGATGCTATACCCAATGGCAACCCAACAGTTTTAGACATGGCTGTGTTTATGGTATCTTCTCCCATGGCCACCATGGTTGAATGAATCTCTGTTTCACGGTCATTATTTAATTTATCAATGTAATTAAACTTATGCCTCATCACAATCATATCACGATCATGCTTATCAAGCGTCCATTTTTTTCTTAAAATAGCTTCCAATATTTGAGCTGGAGTCCCCTCTTTAAGCCCTACCAATTCTTCGCTAAAAACTCCTACCCATTTTAATTTATGCATTATATCGCCATGCATATCAAGGCTTAAATAATGGGCTAGTTTTAATTCAACTGAATCTCCTGGATTATAAGATAAAAACGAATTAATAAACTGCCGATGTGTCATTTTACTTACTCCTTCCATTTGGTAACTATCATCTGTAGCACCTAACTGAACAAATATGTTCCAAGCTTTACTAAAACCTGGCCTCCTAAAAGTACCTCTGTATAAAGTATCAATTCCTTGTAAGTTATAAACATCCAAATACTTTAAAGAATCTCTATTAGCATACGCTTCAAACTCGCCATATTTAGGAATATGTACAATTTCTGTTCTTCTAAACACTCTGTGATATGGTATAAATTTATACCTTCCATGTTGGATAAATTTCACTATTCCTTGGCCTGCAAGCACTACATTTCTTGGGTTCCAAGTGAACTTATACCCCCAAGGGTTCTCATCTTCAGTTGGTGCTAATAGGCCTCCTGTAAACGACTCAAATCCAATCAATTTATTGCCTTTATTTCTTATTCTATCTATAACTTGCATGGCACTCATGTGGTCAATTCCTGGATCAAGGCCACATTCATTTAAAAATACTAATCCTTTGTTTTTTGCTTCCTCATCCAAAGCTTTCATCTCATCGTTTACATAAGATGCCGTTACTAAATGCTTAGATAATTTAAGGCAAGCATTAGCCACCATCATATGAAACCGAGCAGGTAACATACTTATAACTAAATCAGCTTTACCAACTTCATCAAGTAGCTGAATTTTATCGGTTGCATTAAAAGCAAAGCCTCTTGCTATGCCTTTCCCCTTTTCGTTTGCCAATTTTTCGTCCATATCTCCAATGGAGATATTCCAACCTTTTTTATCGCTAAGTGTTAAAAGGTATTCGATTAAAGTAGATGCTGATTGCCCAGCTCCAATTAGTAAAATATTTTTCATTTGTTTAAAAAATTTAATCACTCAAAGTAAGGTGTATAAATATTGTTCTCAAAAGGATTTAATCGTTTATTATTGTAATAATTATTGTAAACAATATTGCTAGGTATGGAATTTAAGAAAAACTTTGAAAATCAGTTAGATAAGTTAAATGATGATGAACAAGTTGCTGTAAAGGCTGCGTTGGTTGCTGTTAAAAATTCACACTCTCCTTATTCTAATTATAAAGTTGGCGCTTCATTATTGCTAAATAACGGAGAAACCATACTAGGCAGCAATCAAGAAAATGCCGCTTATCCCTCAGGAATATGTGCAGAGCGTTCTGCCTTATTTACTTATGGCTCTGCGGGCAGAAAGGATAAAATTAAAATTTTAGCGATTGTAGCTTTTGATGAAAAAGGACAGCAAGCCGAAACATGTTCGCCTTGTGGTGCTTGCAGGCAAGTTATGATAGAGTTTGAAGAACTTCAAAAACAGCCATATAAGGCAATTTTCTGCTATGATGGCAAAATCGAAGTATTAGATAGCAGTTCAGCATTGCTGCCTTATGCATTCCACTTTTAGAGAGTGGATAACTACGCCACGGTAAATTTTAATTCAAATGGGCGGTATGCCGTTCTAGGCAACCTTGATACATCAACCAAAGCTGTGCTCATTGCTTTTCATGGTCAAGGGCAGCTTGCAAAATTCTTTATTCAAAAATTTAAAAATTTACAGCAGCTTGGAATAACAGTTATCGCTCCCGAAGGGCTGCATAACTATTATTTGCAAGGTTTTTCGGGCAGAGTTGGCACCTCCTGGATGACAAGCGAAAATCGCATTATGGCTATTGATAATTACCTTAGTTTTTTAAACTCGGTGTATGCTGATCTAATATCAAAAACTACTTCCGATGTTAAGATCCATTTATTGGGCTTTTCGCAAGGTGCAGCTACTGTTTGTAGGTGGATAGAAAAAAGCAATTTTAGTTTTGAGCAACTTATTCTTTGGGGAGGAGGACTTCCTCCAGATTTAACCAAGAAGTTAATTTATAACCGAATGGAAGGCAAACAATTACTCCAAGTGATTGGCGAAAAAGACCCATTTATCGATTCAACTAAAATTGAAGAATCGAAATTGTTAATTAAAAAATTCGGACTTTCTGCTACTTATATTTTTTATGAGGGAGCTCATGAAATTGAGACCGACACTTTATCTAAACTATTTAATCTCGCTTAACAACCGTTGCCGAAGCTTGTGCTGTTGGCAATACAATAACATCGCTTACATTAACATGTGCTGGGCGCGAAATCATAAATAAGGCTACTTCTGCAATATCATCTGCATAAAGAGGTTCCATACCTTTATAAGTAGCCTCTGCTTTTGCAACATCCCCTTTAAACCGCACGGTTGAAAAGCCAGTATTTACCAACCCTGGGCTTATTTGGCTAACTTTTATACCATAAGGGTTAAGGTCAATGCGCATGCCATTATTAAGTGCGTCAACAGCATGTTTTGATGCACAATATACATTGCCATTAGGATATATCTCCTTACCCGCAATGGAGGAAATGTTTATTATATGGCCAGCCTTGCGCTCTACCATTTGTTTAATAATAACCTTACTTACGTATAATAGTCCCTTCACATTTCCATCAATCATGGCATCCCAATCAGCCACATCTCCTTCTTGAATGGGAGCCATACCATGTGCATTACCAGCGTTATTAATTAGAACATCAATGGTATTTGATTGCATAATTGGCACAAGAGCCTTTTTAACTTCACTCCAAATTCTAACATCGAAAAGTGCTGTAGCAACAGTAACTTTGGCAGATAGCTCAGTAGCAATTTCTTGTAATCTTTCGGCATTTCTACCACATAAAACTAAATTGTATCCATTGGTAGCCAATAGCCTGGCGGTAGCTGCACCAATACCGGATGATGCACCTGTAATTAAAACTGTTTTCATTATTGAAAGTGGAAATATAAACTTACAGATTTTGTTCTCATACTCTCAATACCTGCGGTAAAATCATTATTACTCCCCACAACATCTATAAGGCCAAATGAAAATCTAATTTCTGGAGAAAACTTGAATAAAGGATAATACAGATCGAAACCGAAGCCAAAATCGGCCATTAGGTTTACTCCTTTTAACTGAAGAACACCCTGATCTTCATCGAGCTCTGTTTTTCCTGCTGCCTCAATCGAACTTGTAACCCCTCCTAACACATACATTCGAATATTATTTCTTCGCTGCGATTTGTATTTTAAAAGAATAGGAAAATCAACGCCTACACTCTCAATAATTTCGGTGGAAGCATTTTGCCCAATATAATTATACTGCAACGCATATTCTGAAAACGTTACTTTAGGTGTAATTCTAGCATCAAAAAATGGAGCCAATCTAAAATTAACAATAAACCCTAAAGAGAAACCTGGCTTTTTTAATGGCAAAATAGAATGCACACTATCCATAGCAGGGCTTGTAAAGTAATCTGAATATGTAAGTTTAAGCGATGAGGTATGAAAACCAAATGAGAAACCGTAGGTTACCAATCGCCTTTCATCGTAACGAGGATTATTTACTTCGCCCGAAAATTGCTGCTGTGCCATTACAGATAATGGCAACAATGCTAAAAGTAATATGGTTATTTGCTTCCCCAATAAATTGAACTAATTCCTAAAGTTAATGGAATTGCTTTTATTTCTGTAAATCCTACTTCTTTCATTATATCTAAAAAGGCTTGCCCGTGCGGAAAAGCCGAAACAGATTCTGGCAAATACGTGTAAGCCGATTGATCTTTTGAAACCAACTTACCAATAGTGGGCAATATGGTTTTAAAGTAGAAATTATAAACTTGTTTAACAGGAAATTTGCTTGGTTTAGAAAACTCAATAATAACTACATGCCCACCGGGCTTCATTACTCTAAACATTTCAGATAATCCTAATTTCAAGTTTTCATAATTACGTACACCAAAAGCAACGGTTACTGCATCAAAAAAATTGTCATCAAACAACAAATTTTCAGAATCTCCTAATTGCATTTTAATTACATCGCTCAGCTTTTTGGCAATTATCTTTTTTCTGCCAACCTCAAGCATCCCTTCTGAAATATCAACGCCATAAATCTGTTTGGGTTTCAAACTAGATGCCTCAATTGCAAAATCACCAGTACCTGTGGCAATATCTAAAATTACTTTGGGAGCAAATGGCTTAAGCATACGAACTGCTTTTTTTCGCCATAAAATATCAACCCCCATGCTAAGTACATGGTTAAGTAAATCGTAGCGTTTACTGATGTTATTAAACATTTCAGCAACTTGCTCTTTTTTACTTTGGTCTTTTTCTTTGTAAGGAACTACCTGCATTAAAGCTTATTATTTAAGCTCACAAAATTGAAACAAAGTTTTAGGATTAAAAAGAAAGCCAGTTATTTAATAAACCTAAATTCAACACGCCTGTTTAATTCTCTCCCTTCTTTTTCTTGATCGTTAGCTGCCAATGGTTTTTCAGAACCTATTCCTACAACTGAAATTCTGCCAGCATCAATCCCAGCTTTAACCATTTCTGCTTTAACTCTTTTAGCTCTGTTTACAGATAATAATTTATTAAAACGTTCCATTCCCACAACATCTGAATGACCATAAAGTTCCAGTTTCAATGCCGATTTTTGTTTCATCAAACCAACTGCCATTTCAATATAGGGAGCATCTTCTGAGTGAAAATAAGAGCTTCCAAAATCAAAATACACATTACGAACTCTATCTCCAGATATTTTACGTGGAGTTGGTCTTGGTTTTTCAACTTTAGGAGGTTCCACTTTAGCTTTTACCAACTTAACAGATTGCGAAAAATTGATGGGTTCACTAACCGCTGCAGGGTAATTAATAGTTATTAGTTGAGATTCGTAACCATTTTGAGTAATGTTTAAAATATACTCTTGGCCTTTACTTTCTGTAGATGCAAACGTGTAAATTCCTTTAGAAGTATTATGTCCCGCTAATCCTCCTGTACCTAAAACACCTCTTAAGTTTACAACGGCATCCATTACACCTGATGTGCCTGTAACAGAAACTGTTAAGGTTACGGGAGCTAATTGCACAGGTGCTACCACCGCAACAGGCTCAGCTTTAGGGTCATCACGCTTCATTTCGTCTGGCACTTTCAACATATACAAATCAGTATATCCGAACCCATCCTCTCTTACTGAAGCATAATAGGCACGCTTTCCATCTTTAGAAGGTGTAAAATAAATATCATCATCTGGCGTATTTATAGGATAGCCCATATTGGTTGGCGCAGTCCAATCCTGGCTTGCACTATCGTACTCAATACGGTAAATATCATAGCCTCCCATTCCGTTACCTCCACGGCTACTGTAATAAAGGGTTTTTCCATCGAAGCCTATAAAAGGGCCATCCTCATCGTATGGCGTATTTATGGGTGCTCCTAAATTAGTAGATTTTTGCCAAGCTCCTTTATTATTTTTTTGAGATACCCAAATATCAATCCCTCCTTCACCGCCAGGTTTATCACTTGAAAAAAACATGGTATTCCCATCCGGAGAAAGAGACACTGAAGTTTCGGAATAATCGGAATTTATATGTTTGCCGAGTGGTTCTGGGTATGACCAATTACCACCTTCATCGATAGTAGATACATAAATATCTCCCCTATTTTCATCCTTGTAAATGTAAAGTTCCTTACCATCTTTTGATAAACCCACATTAGAATCGTGGTACATCGTATTAACTACATTGCCAATATTATCTGGAAAATCCCAAAGCCCATTTACTTTTTTGCTTACAAAAATATCTTCAAAAGGAAAGTTATCCTCATCAACATCTTCGTTCAAGTTCTCCAACTTTCTCCTTGAAGTAAAAATCATTATATTCTCATCTGCATCCACCACGGGGGCGTAATCGTAATATTTTGAATTAATATCTGGCCCTAAGTTTTCAATCTCCACATCTTCAGGAAATTCCATTAGAATTTTTCCTTGTTCACATTCAAATATTTTCCTTTTTACGATGGCTTCAGCTACTAAATCATCTCCTAAGTAACCTGTATTAGCAGCCAATTTATCTAGGTAACGATCGTAATATTGGGTGGCATCATCAAATTTATAACCATAATGAAGGCTCTGCCCCACTTTATATAATAAATCAAACGTGTAATCTGGGTCCTGTTCATACACTTTCATAAAGTATTCTTCTGCTTTTCCTTTTGTTACCGACTCCAATAAAGTAACGCCTGACATATAACTTGCCCTTATATTATTAGGATCAGTATTAGCCGCCATTATATATATATCTTTAGCATCTGCAAATGCTTTAGTCTCTCGCATAATTTCATCTGCCATTTCAACGTAATCTTGTGCTAATTTAGCATTGGATTGGTCTTGAGCTAACGCTGGAAATACTACACCAATCATTAAAAATGAGGCGAATAAATACCTGATACCTTGTAGTTTAAATTGCATGCTTAAAGCAATAGGTTAGTTTGTAAAAATCTAAGATAACAAATTGATTCTAACATGTTGAATAATCTTCATTGTTTTTCTTACTCATCTTAACCCTCATTATGCAATTAGGACTTCTATTACTAATACAAACTACTGATTTATTGCGGTTTGCATTCTCATTACGAACCATATCGCATAAAGCGGGTCTAACCGATGGATATTGGAGTAATACAATTAAACTTGCAGTCTAAATTAAAATGGGCATGAAAATTAAGACATCAGAGTTTGTAATAAGCAATACAGATCTTCAGAAATGCCCACAAACTACCATTCCTGAGTTTGCATTTATTGGCCGTTCTAATGTTGGAAAATCTTCGCTAATAAACATGTTAACCAATCGCAAAAAATTGGCAAAAACCTCTGGAAGACCAGGTAAAACGCAATTAATCAATCATTTTATAATTAATAACGAATGGCATTTAGTGGATTTGCCAGGGTATGGATGGGCAAGGGTAAGCAAAACAGACCGAGGTAAATTTGGTGAAATGATTGCCAGTTATTTATTAGATAGAGAGCCCTTGGTTTGCACTTTTATACTGATTGATATTCGATTAAAGCCTCAGCCCATTGATTTAGAATTTATTAATTGGATGGGCGAGAAAAAATTGCCTTTTGCACTTGTTTTTACTAAAGCTGATAAAATCTCTAAAAACAAAGTAGAATCGCACCGAGCAGCTTTTAACAGAGCACTTAAAGCCGATTGGGCAGAGCTGCCTGTTTCTTTTATAACCTCATCAACAACCAAACTGGGCCAAGAAGAAGTATTGGATTATATTGAAGATGTGATGAATAGTTTAGACTAGACTTTAGATACAAGACTGTTAGATGTGTTAGACAAAAAAATAAAAGAAAAAAATCTAAGGTCTTCTGTCTAACATCTTAAAATCTAAGGTCTATTTCCCAGCACTAAACAACTTTTGCTTTTCATCTTTAGATAAACTTTCATAGCCATGTTGAGATATCTTATCTAATATAGCATCAATTTCTTCTTGCGAAACATCAGAATTAAAAGTAGCCTTGGATGTAGTTGTATAAGTCTTTTTTGTTTTAGCAGAGGCTTTTTTCTCAGAAGCGCTCTTTTTATAAGATACATGTACTTTGGGCTGATGTACAAAAAAGCTTTTTACAAAAGTTAAAAACCAATGCACCGGCTTGCCTATATCAACACCACTTTGCAGTTGCTTAATAAATAAGAACCCCAAAGCTGCTCCTCCTAAATGTGCCAAATTACCGCCTGCATTTGCTCCTGTAGTATTAACAAGCGATATAAAAACATACACAAGTGCAATGTATTTAATTCGTACAGGACCAAAAAACATTAAATGCATACTGTAATTAGGCATTAAAGTGGCAGCTCCAACAACTACTGCATATACTCCCCCAGAAGCTCCAAGCATAATGGATGTATCTACCCTATCCGTAAAAGGAGGAACAATATTGTACATAAACAAATAGAGCAGCCCGCCTGCCATACCGCCCAAAACGTATAAGCTAACTACTTTACTAGCTCCAACAAACTCTTTAATAATTGCACCAAACCAATATAAAAAAAGCATATTAAAAATAATATGCATAAAACCGCCATGCATAAAAAAGTAAGTAATTAAAGACCAAGGTTGTGATAGAAACGAAGTAATTGAGGCCGGTAAAAGAAAATAGCTCTCTATAGTTGTATAAAGATCTGGTGCTTGCAGAAAAAACAGAATAACCTGCAACAGGCTAAACAGTATAAACACTGCCACATTTATAAAAATGATTTGCATTAAACCATTATCGGGTAGTTTAAATGCATTCTTAAATTCCTCCATTATGCCTGCTCCAAAACCGCCTCTACCGTATGATTGTCTTCCGTATTGCATTGCTTAATCTAATAAAAATTATTCCGTTGTTTGCTCCATAATTTAATCATTATAAAGGCAAAAATCATTCCTCCTAAATGCGCTAAATGCGCTACATTATCTCCTGACTTATGCCCAAACTCTGAATAAATGGCCATTCCACCTAAAATTACAACGAAATATTTTGCCTTAATGGGTATGGGAGGAAACAGCAGCATCAGCTTGGTATTTGGAAATAACATGCCAAAGGCCATTAAAATCCCATAAATAGCACCTGACGCCCCTACCATAGGCACATTTATTTTATGACTATAAATATCTTCTAAATAACTTATACTTTGAGCCTGAGTTTCAAGATCATTTTCGTGCTCATTATAGTACTCAATAAAATCATATACTTGATCGTAATACCTAGGTGCATATTTTGAGACAAATACCGCAAAATCATCAGGGTTAGGATTTGCATTATATTCCTCCATTTTATTTTTCATAGGAATAGTTTGCGAGAATTTTACTCCTTCGTAAAATAATCCAGCTCCTATTCCTGTAATAAGGTAAAATGTTAAAAACCTTTTTGGCCCCCAAAACTGCTCCAATAACGGCCCCAAAAACATTAAACCCATCATATTAAACAGAATATGCATAAACCCACCATGGGCAAACATATAGGTAAACAGTTGGTAGGGCATAAAATTAGGTGACTCTAAATGCCAAAGCCCTAGAAATAGATTAATGTTATTAAAGCCCAATAACGAGGGTATAAAATAAGCTGCCAATGTAATAATTAGCAGGTTTTTAACCATGGGTGTTAATCTCTGAAACATATATTTAATTAAAAAAGTCTTTAATTCGGTTCAAATTTAAAACAAAATAGGTCGAACGACCATCGGGCGCAAAATTGGGTATTTCACAACCAAACAATTCATCAATCATCGCATTTATTTCTTCTTGTTGTAACACTTTTCCTGCTTTAATACACGATCGCTTTGCCAACGATCTACATAAGTTCTCTTTAGTTGTAATCGTTAAACTCGACTTATTTATTTTAAATTGGTCAATTAACCCTTCAAAAACTTCCTTTTCTTGCCCTGCAACTAAAGCTATGGGAGCACCATTAATTACAATAGTACTTTGTCCGAATTCTTCAAAAGCAAACCCAAGTGCAGAAAGCTCTTCTTTCATTTCCAATACGAGTGCTTGGTCGGCAGGGTTTAGCTCAACATTAATTGGAAATAATAATTGCTGTGTTTGCCCTGTTCCACTATTTAGGTACGAATTGTATTTTTCGAATAAAATTCGCTCGTGAGCTGCCTCCTGATCTATTAATAAAACTCCCGATTTTATTTGCGATAAAATATATTGATTATGAAGTTGATATTTTAAACCAAGTGGCGAAGAAATAGTTTCGTTATTGGTGTTAAGAGCACTTTTAATCGTTACCGTTTCTGTTTTCGAAGTATCGTAGTTTAATTTTGATTGACTGATTTCTTCGGTATATAAATTTCCCCAGTTTTTTAAATTGGGGTCCTTTTCAATATTTCTAAACTGTGTATAGTTTTGATCTTTGGCAGAAGATTGACCAATATTCATGGGCTGCAATTGCACAAAATTTACATTAGATTCAAAATCAATGGCTGGCCCAAAGTTATGTGTGCCCAATGCTTGCTTTATAGATGCCAGTAATACACCATAAACAGTTCGTTCATCTTCAAACTTAATTTCTGTTTTAGTGGGGTGCACATTTACATCAATACTTGCTGGATCCATTTCGATAAATAGCACGTAAAATGGATGTGTATCTTGCTGAAGCAAACCTTGATAAGCATGTAAAATAGCATGATGCAAATAAGGGCTTTTAATAAAACGGCCATTTACAAAAAAGAACTGTTCACCTCTCGTTTTTTTTGAAAACTCTGGTTTGCCAATATATCCTTTAATGGAAATTGATTCGGTTTCCTCACTACAACTGGCCAACTGCTCTTTATAACTTTTGCCAAACAAGCCCACAATGCGTTGGCTCAATTTGCCCGCAGGTAAATTATAGGTTTCTAAATCGTTTTGGTAAAACTCAAATTCAATTTTGGAATGAGCCAAAGCTATTCGCTGAAATTCATCTACCAAATGGCGTGTTTCTACTCCGTTAGATTTAAGGAAATTTCTACGGGCAGGAATATTATAAAACAAATTACGAACACTAATGCTAGTGCCTTTTGCACACGATACAGGCTGTTGAGATATAATTTCTGAACCTGCTACTTCAATAGAAGTACCCAACTCTTGGTCTTCCATTTTGGTTTTTATCTCTAACTGCGAAACCGCAGCAATAGAAGCGATAGCCTCGCCTCGAAAGCCCATAGTAGTTAATGAAAATAAATCTTCGGCCTTACGAATTTTAGAAGTGGCGTGGCGTTCCAAACTCATACGAGCATCTGTTTCGTTCATTCCACTGCCATTATCAATTACATGAATAAGCGATTTGCCTGCCTCTTTAATAATTACTTTAATATGAGTTGCTCCGGCATCTACCGAGTTTTCTAATAGCTCTTTTAAGGCAGAAGAGGGCCTTTGCACCACTTCGCCAGCGGCAATCTGATTGGCAATAGAATCAGGAAGTAATTGAATTATACCTGGCATGTAACTATTAAGAGCGTTTTAAACGTTTTAAAATAACGATAAAAAATATTATCCCAAACACCGTATAAAGTGCAATGTTACCAAAATACATATAGCCCATTACGCCTCCAAAAAGTAGGATTACAAATAAAAACCGCAATATGCTACTGTTGTCTTTTTTAGTCATTCCGCGATTAAAAGCATTAGAAATTTGCGTGCCAGGCACATAAGTTCCTTTCTTTTTCTCAGCATTAATTTCTGCAATAATTAACCTTTCTCTATTTTCTACTTCTTCTTTAATAGGATCGTAAAATCGTGGCTTAATATAAAATCGTTGATGATTTGGTAATCTTATTAAAGAAGGAATTTTCATTTTGTTAAGTTTAATAGTACGAATGAAACACTAAAAATAATTAGCTTGCTACTACATCATTATACAAATTTAAAGGTTTATTTTGTTTAATACCGTAAGAATTTTTATGCGTGCAGTTTTTATTCAGTTTTTGTTTTGGATAATATTAATCCAACCTTTTTATTCAAAGGCAACAACGCCTCCTAATAAAAATAATTTGGCAATTAATGTAGATGCCAAATTAACTTTTGAACAGCAAGTTTTTCAATTACTTTGGATTAATGATGTAGAAAGCAATAAAAACTTTGGTGGGCTAATAACCAACAACCCAGGGGCAATACATAAGCAGAATAAAAACCCTCATTCGTATTCAATTTTAAATATTTATGAGGGAATTGAAGCGTATTCTAATTCCTCTATCCCTTTCCCGTCATTTGCTATTAGAAAAGAGCTAACAGAAAAAACTGAAGGATTTGCCAAAAACATCTACCATCCAGATTTTGTAATTGATGTAAACCCTGTAACAGAAGCTGTTTTTTATGGAGTTAATTTGATAGGCTCAAACTTGAAATTAACTCCTCATTTTAAAAGAGATAGCCTTTTAGTATCTCTTTTAAAATACGATTATATCTGGTGGCTTTCTAACCCTAGTGATGCTTTTAAAAGTTTAACTAGAAATAAAAACCCTTCAAAGAAATTAAAAAAGTTAATTGGCAGTCTTTCTCAAAAAGCAATACAAAAAAGACAACAGTTTTATAATAGAAAAACATCAATACAGGTAGATATTGATGAATACACGCGTTGGGTGTGGAAACAGTATAGTGCAAGTATGCTGTTACTAAACAACCCTAGCAATTTACCAATTAAAACTTTGGACAGAGCCTATTTTTGTACAACTACACTTGGTAATGATGATTTTTATACTTTTAGGAGACATCTAAATTTTTATGTTTCTCATGCGTATTACCCCAATGCGATAGATTTAGAATCACCAGAAAATTTAAAAATAATTAGTAGTTATAATTATCTAATAGTGCCTGCCAAAACATTAACTAACACCCAACTAAAAAACATTAACGAGCTATCTAAAAAACAGCATGTTATTCTCGTTTGGTATGCCAAAACTAATCCTCCAAAAGAGCTTTCTGCCAAAATAACGCAAATACAAATACTAGCATTAAATGGTGTAACCGAAGCACTAGTGCCTCAACTAATTTTTGGAGCATTGGGTTTTGTAGCCAACGATAACCCAATTGGCTACGCACCTCCATCTATGTCAACTTTACCTTTGGGCAGGTTGCAATTTGGCCCACCTGCTCTGGCTTATCTAGACATCAAAATATTAAGTAGCATTGATACTTTAGTTGAAAATGGAATTCGCCAGCGAGCTACACCAGGTAGCCAAGTATTGGTATCTAAAAATGGAATTGTGGTATATTATCAAAACTTTGGGCACAAAACCTACGAAAGCCCCGATGCCATACGAGATAACTATTTATACGATTTAGCTTCGCTAACCAAAGTAATGGCAACTACCCAAGCAATCATGTTTTTAACCGAACGAGGAATGCTTGACCTTGACAAACCCATTGCTCATTACTTGCCCGAAATGTGGGGCACGGATAAAGCATTTATTCCTGTTCGAGAAATTTTGGCGCATCAAGCAGGGCTATATCCTTACATTCCATTTTGGAAACAAGTGTTGCCCAAGCGAGATTTAGCAGCTGCCTTAACCCATAAAAAAACAAAAGATGCGCATCAAATTGGAAAAAATACCTACATCGCTCCTTATTTAGGTGATTCATTATTGAGTTGGTCTATTCATTCTAAGCGACTTAGAAAACCTAATGCTGAGCAGGCTTACGGTTATCGCTACAGCGATATAGGGTTTATCATTCTTAAAACATTAGTTGAACGAATTGTAAACCAACCGCTTGATGCTTTTTTAGATCAAAATTTATACGCACCACTAGGAATGAATCATACCACATTTACCCCCTTATGTAAATTTTCGGCAGAAGACATTGTGCCTACTGAAGGCAATGGAAGATTTAGAATTGGTGAACTAACAGGATTTGTAAACGATCAAAATGCAGCACTTTTAGGTGGCGTTTCTGGCCATGCGGGTTTATTTAGCAATGCGGTGGATTTAGCTAAACTTATGCAGCTGCAATTGCAGCTTGGCACCTATGGTGGAAGCACTTATTTATACCCCGAAACAATATTGAACTTTACTAAACGACAGTATGTTGGGAATCGAAGAGGATTGGGGTGGGATAAACCAAGCAGAGGGCCAAACGGGCCAACTACCGATTTAGCTTCTCAAAAAACTTTTGGTCACACAGGTTTTACAGGAACGGCAGCCTGGGCAGACCCTGAACACCAATTAATATTTATATTTTTGAGCAACCGTGTGTATCCTGATGCTGGAAATTTTAAACTTAACCAATTAAATATCCGTACCAGAATACAAAGCTTGCTTTATGAAGCAATAGATTTTAACAACTGATATGTCTTTTATAAAACGCCCATAACTTCGCTGTTACGCTCATCAAGAAACTTTATTAATTACACTTATAACCTTTTAAAATTCTTGATTTCGCAAGCCTTGTTCTTATCGTTTTCTGTAAAGCCGCTAAATTTTAATTTAATATTTATTATATGAAAATAGGAATTGTTTGCTACCCAACTTTTGGAGGTAGCGGAGTAGTTGCCACTGAACTAGGAAAAGCTTTAGGAAAAAAAGGACACGAAGTGCATTTTATTACCTATTCGCAACCTATGCGACTTGATTTTTTTAGTCAGAATATATTTTTTCATGAGGTAAGTTTTAATTCGTATCCTCTATTTAAATATCCACCTTATGAAATGGCACTAGCTAGTAAAATGGTGGATATAGCAAAATTTGCAAAGCTTGATATATTACATGTGCATTATGCTATACCCCATGCATCTGCAGCCTACCAAGCAAAACAAATTTTAGCAGAGCAAGGCATTAACCTTCCATTTATAACTACTTTGCATGGTACCGATATTACGTTAGTAGGCAAAGACCCTTCGTACGAACCTGTGGTGGCATTCTCGATTAATAAATCAGATGGTGTTACAGCTGTTTCTGATAATCTTAAAGAAGATACCCTAAATCATTTTGATATTACTAGAGACATTAGAGTAATACCTAATTTTATTGATTTAGAAAGATTTAAAAAGCACAAAAAAGACCATTTTAAAACAGCAATTTGCCCCAATGGCGAAAAGCTAATTGTACACACTTCTAACTTTAGACAAGTAAAACGTGTAGAAGATGTTTTACTTATATTTAAAAATATAGTAGATAAAATACCCGCAAAACTATTGCTTGTAGGCGATGGCCCTGAACGTATAAAAATGGAAGCCATGTGCCGTGAACTTTGTGTGGGCGAAGATGTTCGTTTCTTAGGGAAATTAGATGTTGTAGAAGAAGTGCTTTCGGTTGCCGACTTATTTTTAATGCCTTCTGAAAAAGAAAGCTTTGGCTTAGCTGCATTAGAAGCAATGGCCTGCGAAGTTCCTGTAATTTCATCAAACGCAGGAGGCATTCCAGAATTAAACACCAATGGTGTAACAGGCTTTGTTAGTGATATAGGCGATGTTGAAGCAATGAGCAAAAATGCCCTTCACGTTCTTCATGATGATAATTTAGCCACTTTTAAAAAAGCTGCTTTAGCAAGAGCAACGGAGTTAGATATTAACAAAATTGTACCTCTTTACGAATCCTACTATCAAGATGTACTTAATAGACAACCTTCTATAAAGTAGATTTTAGAGAAATTTATTTGATTATTTATGTAATTTCCAGAATGTAGTTTGCGCAGTTCATATTACTTTTGCAGAAATAACCACTAACATGTCAGTATTAGTAACACCAAAAAATAAAGGACGTAAGCAGCTTTTCAAGAATAAATTTCTTGAAAGACTCACACGCACACATATTGCCATTCCTATAACCATCTTTGTTTTATATGCCATTTCATTATTAGCCTATAGCGTATATACGGTTCAATCACTTTCGATTGGGCAAACCATTATGTTTTTCTTTGTAGGATTAGTTGTGTTTACACTAGTGGAATATTTAATGCACCGCTATTTATTTCATATCGGCACAGGAAGTCCTAAAAGAGAAAAATTTCAATACACATTGCACGGTGTTCATCACGAATATCCTAAAGACAAAGAGCGTTTGGCTATGCCTCCCGTAATGAGTGTTACCATTTCAACTATTTTACTTTTGATATTTAAACTTATTATTGGAGATATTGTATTTGCATTTCTGCCTGGTTTTTTAGTGGGCTATGCGGGCTATTTAGTTATGCATTACATACAGCATATATTTAAAGCACCCAAAGGCTTTTTTAACTCTTGGTGGGCAAACCACGCTGTTCATCATTATAAGGATCAAACCAAAGCCTATGGGGTAACCTCTCCTTTTTGGGATTATGTTTTTGGCACTATGCCAATTAAAAAAGTGAAGACTATGACTGGTAATATTGATAAGTAAATGGTTGGTTTCAAGCTCTACTTGAATCTGAATTATTCTTAGTCCTTTAAGGGCATTCTTCTTGCAGAGCGAATATTGACAATTTCGATTTGCTGTTTACGTTTTTTAATTCGGTAGGTTATAATCGTATGTTTATCAAGCGGTCCTCGATGCACATTTCTTTTAGTGCTGGATTTTTGAAGTAATTCAGGAAATTGTTTGAGCAATTCAAAAAAGTATTTTGACTTTTGCAAAAAAACCTTAATCTCTTTATCAGTCCAGTTTTGTTCTAGAAAATCTATAATTTTTTCATACCCAACCTCAGCTCTTTTAGTCCAAACAATTTTCAGAGCCATTTCTTATATTTATCCATTACAAAATCGTGTGGTTGCACTTCTCCACGATCTGCTTGAGCTATGCCTTCTTCTATTTCAACTTTCTCTTCAACACTAATAGTATCCCACCAATCTGCTTCTTTTTTACTCTTTAAAGCAGTAAACTCATTAATTACTGATTGATCAGTAATGCCTGAAAACCATTTAATAAAGTTTAGCTTTTCTGACTGTATGTCCATCGTATTAATAATTTTTGATTCTTAAAGATAATGTATTTATTCTTGAATTTTTTAGTTCCTATTTCTAACTAGAAAGAACCAATCAGTTAATCTTCAATTTCTTAATTCTTGGTATTGGGCCAGGGCAAAATGTTTTGTGGCAATCAATACAGCGATTAACCAAATTATTAAACCCCTCAACTCTGTTTTTATCCATAGATTGAAGTGTTTTTGCCTCTGCAATAATTAATTCATTAAAAGCCGTAAACGTAGGGTTAGAGAGCTTTGGGTCACTGGGCAAAGCTTTATGTACATACTCTAATTCTGCAATAAAAGCATCCGTAATATTTCCACTTCCAGACTTTATTTTTTCCTTAATTAAATCTGCCTCATCATACATTTTACGCATTAATAAGGTTAATTCACTATCTATGTTAGGGTTATCTACAGTAACATCAATAACTTCTGTAACAACATCTTTTGGCTTATTACCAGAGCAACTTATAA
>CAZQWZ010000012.1:0-25158 GCA_964596935.1 uncultured Roseivirgaceae bacterium | reverse complement strand
TTTACTCATTCATTATCTTCTCTTGCCTTTTAATCGAATTTTGGTGTATAAATTCATAAATGGTTTTAACAAATTCTGCACTAAGGTTTTCATCTTCCCCTTTACTCACTTTATCGTTTAAAATATCCTCGTATCTGCCCACTTGTAAAATAGTAACATTATTTTCCTTTTTAGCTTCTCCAATTTGATCTACTAAGGCCATTCGCTTGCCTAAAAGCTTAATTAATTCATTATCTACATTATCTATTTTAGATCTAATTTCTTTTAGCGATTCTACAAAAGCATCATTAGAAGACTCCGCTCTTCGAAGAATAATATTATCTAAAATGGTTTTTAGTTTTGCAGGTGTTACTTGCTGCTTAGCATCACTAAGGGCAACATCAGGATTAATATGGGTTTCGATCATCAAGCCCTCCATTTGTAAATCAAAGGCCTTTTGGGCTACAGGTTCAATAAGCTCGCGACTACCTCCAATGTGGCTAGGATCGCAAACAATAGGCAAATCGGGTAATAGCCTTTTTAGCTCAATGGCAATTTTCCATTTAGGATCGTTGCGATATTTTGATTCGCTATTTGGCGAAAACCCCCTATGAATGGCTCCAAGTTTTGTGATGCCTGCTTGGTTTATGCGCTCTAGCGCACCAATCCATAATTGCAAATCGGGGTTGATAGGGTTTTTAACTAGAACAGGAATGTCATGACCTTTTAAAGCATCAGCAATTTCTTGCACCGAAAAAGGGTTTACGGTAGTTCGAGCTCCTATCCATAAAATATCCACACCAGCATCTATTGCTAGTTGCACATGTTCTGCTTTAGCAACTTCGGTAGCTACCAATAAACGGGTTTCCTCTTTTACACGCTTTAGCCAAGGCAAGCCTTCAGCTCCAACTCCTTCAAAAGTGCCTGGGCGAGTTCGTGGTTTCCATAAACCAGCACGATATACCATTGCACGATGATCTTTCTCAATCAGCTTGGCAGTTTCTATTACTTGTTCTTCCGTTTCTGCACTGCAAGGCCCTGCTATTAATAAGGGCAAACCTTTGGTTTTAGGAAACCAATTTTCTAGCGGTTCTATTCTTAAATCTATTTTCATTTTCGTTATTTGTTAATTGTTATTGAGTTATTAGTTAATTGAGATTTGGACTGCAATATTTTTCTTATTCTATTGGTTTGCCCCATTGCTTCTTGCAATGCCTTGTTATTTTTTTGTTCAATCATTAATTTATATTTCTCCAGATTATCTATATAAGCGGAAAGTACTTCAATTATGTTTTCGGAATTCTCCGTGAAAATCGGAGCCCACATTGCTGGTGAACTCTTGGCTAAACGAACGGTAGATTCAAATCCACTGCCTGCCATATCAAAAATATTTTCTTCATCATTTTCTACTTCTAAAACCGTTTGCCCTAATGTAAAAGAGCTAATATGCGAAAGGTGAGATACATAGGCAATATGTAAATCATGTTCCTTGCTTGTCATATATTTTGGCCTCATTCCAAGCAACGCTGTTATATGTAAAACTTCGTCAACAGAACTGCTTGAAGATGAATCCTTATCACAAATTATGTTTACTTTATTCTCAAATAGAGAAGGAAACGCAGCACTTGGGCCATTGTTTTCAGTACCAGCAATTGGGTGGCAAGCCACATAATTAGCTCTGTTTTTATGGTTATAAACTTGTTTTGCTATACCCGATTTTGTTGACCCCATATCCATTACAACCTGGTTACTACTTATCTGATCTAATACCTGTGGGAGCAAATTCTTAATAGCATCCACTGGTATTGCTATCACAATTAACTCAACTTGTTCAATTAATTTGTCCAAAGAAGAAGTGCTATCTATAATAGATAAACTAAGTGCTTCTTGAATTACTAATTCTGAATAATCTGTTCCAATAATTGTAGAGGCATAGCCACACTCCCTCAGCTTTAAGGCTAAGGAACTCCCCATTAAACCAAGGCCAATTATGCCAATACTTCTTGTTCTTTCCATTTAATTATTCTATCAATAGCTAGTTTAAAATCTTCTTCAGGCGAAGCCAAAGAAACTCGAATAAAACGATCTCCATTCGAACCAAATACTTCTCCAGGAGTAATAAATACTTGCGATTCTTCTAATAGTTTATCAACCAAATCTCTAGCGATTCTATAGGTTGATGGAATTTTTGCCCATAAAAACATCCCTACCTGATTTGGTGAAAGTGAACAGTTAAGTTGATTAATTAATTCAATTGCAACTTCCTTCCGCTTAGCATATATATTATTGCGCTCGTTATGCCATTGCTTAGGAAGCATTAGCGCTTCAGAAGCTGCTTTTTGCACAGGTAAAAACATACCCGAATCCACATTGCTTTTTGCTTGCAAAACGGCATTGATATACTTTTCCTTACCAAGTACCATACCCACTCGCCAACCGCTCATATTAAAACTTTTACTTAGAGAATTTAGCTCTAAAACATACTCTTTCGAATTTTCAATTTCTAATATTGATTGGGGTGCATCATTAAGTACTAAGCTGTAAGGGTTATCATTAATAACTAAAATTCGATTGCGCTTAGCAAAATTTACCAACTTGCGAAACAACTCTCTTGAGCCTTGTGCGCCTGTAGGCATATTAGGATAATTTACCCACATCAATTTAACTTTACTTAAATCAGTTTTTTCAAGTGCTTTAAAATCTGGCAACCAACCCTCATTTTCCTGTAAATCATAATGAGTAACTTTAGCTCCTATAATATTTGAAATAGCGCTGTAAGCAGGGTAGCCAGGGTTGGGCACTAACACTTCATCTCCAGGATTAAGAAAGGCCAAGGAGATGTACATAATGCCTTCCTTTGAACCCAACAGTGGCAATACTTCGGTTTTAGAGTTTAAAGAAACATTATAAATCTCCTTGTAAAAGGAAGCCATCGCATTACGTAACTCATTACTAGAACGATATGCTTGATAGGCGTGATTACCTGGGTGATGCGATGCCTCCACCAATGTATTAATGGTAGATTTAGAAGGCGGTAAATCTGGAGAACCTATCCCTAGGTTAAGCACATACATCCCTTCTTCTCGCATACGTGCAATTTCTTGCAGTTTGGTAGAAAAATAATACTCTTTTACTGTCTTAAATCGATCTGCTATTTCTATCATTTTTGCATAGGTTTATTACCTTGAAGGTAGGTTCCTAATATCTTTAAACTGATACATTCTTTTTCCACTTTTTTAATGGCGGCATCAAACACTTCAACATCTTTAAATTCAACATCTAAATGAATGGCATATTCGTACGGATGCCCGATGATTGGCACAGATTGGATTTTGGATAAATTCAACCCGTTATCTCCTATTATATTTAATGAGTTTGAAAGCGCACTTGGTTTATGTTGTAAAACCAAACGCAACGAAGCCTTATTCACATGCACAGTTCGTATTGGCTTTTTTGCGATTGCTAAAAAACGTGTGTAATTCTTTTTATTAGTTTCAATGGATGTTGCCAAAATTTCGAGCCCATACGTTTTAGCAGCTAATTCACTGGCAATTGCGGCTATCCCTTTCAGCTCCTTTTTAGAAATCATTAGGGCACTGCTTGCTGTGTCGTCAGCTTCTGTAACTTTCCAATGGGGATGATTTTCTAAAAACACCCCACACTGACTAAGTGCAATAGGGTGAGATAAAACTTGGGTAATATCCTTTAGCTGCTCGCCAGGCAAAGCCATTAATTGCATTTGAATACGGAGGTATTCTTCACCAATAATCTTTAAATCAAATTCCTCCAATAATCCATAATTAGGAAGCAAGCTACCTGCTAATGTATTCTCTATTGCCATCATCGCATAATCAACTTCGCCTTTAGCAAGTGCCTGAGCCATGCTTCTAAAATCACGAAATTCTGCTAGCTCAATTTTGTCCGTATCAAAGTACTGCCTTGCTGCTACATCGTGAAAAGCAGCTTTTACCCCTTGTATTCCTATTTTCATTATTTACTTTTTACCATTAACTCGCCATTGCGAACGTAGTGACGCAATCTCTTTTTACTATCACAGATTGCTTAATTCCTACCTCCATCGCAATAACGTTTAAATTTTAAGCACAAAAAAAGCCTCGGTTATTAACCGAGGCTTTTAGAATTTTATAGTTTTATTACATATACTATTTCTCTAACCCCGGTGCTTTGCTCCAGAAGTAAAAAAAGAAATAGTTAAAATATGTATTCGTTTTCATCATCGAATTCCAAAGGAGCACTAAAGATTTATTAAATCAAAATTTTTTATTCTATTAGTTTTCAAAATCTACCACTCCCCAATTTTTTTTCATTCGTGTATTTTATTTAGATTTATTCTATATAACATATATAAGTAAAACCTATATGCTGCCAATATTTATTATATTATTTGCAATAATGGACTTTATAACATTTATCAGCATATTATTCAGAATAATATTTATACCTTTGAGTCTTATTTGTAATTAGTCTAAATAAAAATAGTGTCTGCTGATGGAAATAAAAAACAGAACAGGGCCTAAATAATGAGTAATAATTAATAGGAGATTCTAGTTTTTAGAGTACAGATTTTTTTTGCTAGTGTGTGCTTGATACTGTTAATACTCTATTCCGTTTATTATGCTACAACTTTACCCACCTCTACTGGGTTATTTTTTTCTTCCCATTCTTCTATTCCTCCTAAGAAATTAACGACATTATAGCCATTTTTAGCAAGTAATGAGCTAGCAATTGCCGACCTAAGACCACTTACGCAATAAACAGCTACTTCCCCATTTTTGTCTATTTTGTCAAGGTGATCTTCTAAAGTACCTACAAATACATTTACTGCACCTTCGACATGGCCTTCATTGTATTCTGTTTCTCCTCTTGCATCAATAATGGTAACACCATTTTCTTTTAATGCTTTAAATTCTTCAAGACTAACCGTTTCTATCTTACTTAATTCTCCAGCAGTATAGGCATCGGGAGATGTGATATAACCCGCAATATTGTCTAACCCAATTCGCATTAATCTTCGAGTAAGGTCGTCTAGTTGGTCTTCGTCTGCAAGCAGCATAAAGTCTTCTTCATAATTTAAGAACCAACCTCCCCAAGTTGCAAAAAAGTTATCGTCTGCAGGTACATTAATAGACCCAGGAATAAATTTATTAGAAAAAGCAACTCTATCTCTTGCATCAATAAGTTTTACACCTTTCGAGAATTTCTCATTAAATTCCGTATTGCTTAATTTTTTTAACGCAGGAACTTCGGTTAATAATTTTCTAGGTTCCTTGTTCAAAAATTTCATCATGGCAAAATACTTAGGAGGCTCTGGTTGGTCTGCCAACAGGTAATCTATAAAGCCTTTCTTATCACTTTTGTATTGTAAAGCCCAGTTACGTATTTTTTCGTAACCTACCGTTGTGCTTGGCACAGCACCTAATTCTTTACCACAAGCAGAGCCTGCACCGTGTGCTGGCCATACTTGAATATGGTCTTGCAATTCGCTAAATCTTTGTATCGAATCGTACATTTGCAAGGCACCATCATCTGCTGTTCCTATCATACCTGCTGCTTTTTCTAGCAAATCGGGTCGCCCGATATCGCCTACAAAAACAAAATCTCCTGTAAAAAACATTACGGGCTCATCACTTGCTGGGGTATCTGTTAATAAAAAGCTAATACTTTCTGGCGTATGGCCTGGTGTGTGCATTACTTCAAATTTTAGATTACCCATCATAAAGGTATCTCCATCCTTTAGCTTATTATTAGGAAATTTATATTCCCATCCTTCTCCACCTTCGTTAGATAGGTACATTTCTGCACCTGTTAATTCTGCTAGTTCTCTTGACCCTGCTAAAAAATCGGCATGAATATGCGTTTCTAAAATATGAGTGATTTTCATATTATTTTTCTCTGCTATTTCGATGTAGGTATCCACATCTCTTTTAGGGTCAATTATTGCCGCAACGCCTTTCTTTTGGCAACCAATAAAATAACTGGCGTGTGCTAAACTTTTATCATAAATTAATTCAAAATGCATAATTTTTATTTTTCTATGGTGTTAAAAAATGTAAAGATACTTTTTCTTGTTTTTTTTATGTGTAATCTAAATTACATAAAAAATTATCTTCTTCTTACTCTCCCATATATAAATAAAATTAATAATAGTAAGAAAAGACCTAACACCAAATAGGTGATGGTTTTATTATCGACAATTAATTCTTTTAGTGTTTGCTCTTTTTCTGCTTTTTTAAGTTCAATGTTTTTATTCTGTTGCTGCTCTGCACTTATTTCTCTTACAGTCGATATTTTAAATAACCGAAATGACGTATCCTATTGTGGTTTAGAGATATCAGAACAAATGAAACAAGAATCTGAAAGGTGCATCTTTTAGGGCTTTTTTTGTTCTGGTAGCCGTTACAACTACCTGATCCATTAAAAAAATATCTTCTTCTAAAAAATAAGTGTTAGACTGATTGGGCATAATGCTATCCACAATTGTGCGGTAACCAACATAGGTAATGGTAATAGCAGATTTTTCTGTAGCCATATTTACTCCAATGCCATTTGCTGAAGTAACGGTAGATTTTATTTCTTGAGTTCTTATATTTTTATAGCTTATATGTACATAAGGCACAAGCTCTTTTGTACGATTATCCTTTACAGTTATTGTAGATTGTGCCAATAATAGTTGGCTCATCAAAAAAATAGAAAGACTAAAAAATGCTGTTTTAATCATTGGATTATACCAATTGTTTGAGAATTAAGTTAGCTAAATTATTTATAGAAGTAGGTGTTTAGATACATACACCGATAGCCGTAGATAGGTTAATATGGGGTGTCAAAGTATAAAATTTTCAGGTTCATAACTTTAACCCTATTTACGGATTTCTGCTTACACAGGAATAACAAGCATGAGGATTGAACGTTACCACTAAGTAAGATAAGGTCTGAATTAAAAGTTTGCTCTTGCACTTTTTTGCAAAAAAATGGAATCTCGATACATCAGGACTCCGTTTTTATTGATTTCGCAATCCTTGATAGCAAACTTTTAATTCAGATATATACCTTTATGGGCAGGCTCTACTTAACAGCTACCGAAAACTCTAACCCTACCTCCGACCAAGTTTTACCTTGATGAAAAGCAGTGGTACATAGTTTACCAAAGCTCTCAAAAGCATCGCTTGTATTAAAGTCTAATACATCTAGCTCTCCTTTGGCCGATAGAATACCATCAGAATTTACTGTATAGGTCATTTCTATCACTTTTGAAACGCCATTTATCGTAGCCTTTAACTCAATTTTATCATCGCTTATACTGGTAATTTCTGCTAAAACTGATTCTTTTTCAGCCATATGATTTACAAAACCATTAACAATATTGCCATTTCTTATTTCTGCAAAGGCAGCAGGCCACTCTCCTCCTGTTCCATTGCCCATCTCTTTTGAGGTGTCGATTGAGCCAGGATTAAAGGATAAGCTAGTTCCTAATAATAAGTTTTCTGAAGAAGTAACTTCAAATTCTTTAAATACTATTTGACTTACAACATAGGATTTGTTTTCTCCGCCATAACCTGTAATACTAAAGTTAAAGCTGCTTTTATCAAACTTTAAAGGCCCCGTAGCTTCTTCTTTTTTTGCTTCTTCTACTTTAGAGGTTTTTTCAGCTTCGGTTGTGTTTTCTTTTTTTGCATCTGAACCACAACTGGCAAATGCCATTACTGCTGATAGGAATAAAATTGATTTTTTCATTTTGTTATTTATTTATTGTTAATTTTTATTTACTTATTTATTTAAAGTGAACTTATGTATTTAAGAAGGTTTTCTCGGTCTTGCTTACTAAGTTCTGTATAAAATTTTTGTGATGCTTCCGCTTCGCCACCATGCCATAAAATGGCTTCCTCTAAGTTTCTAGCTCTGCCATCGTGTAAAAAATCGGTGTGCCCATTTACTATTTCGGTTAGTCCAATTCCCCACAATGGCCTTGTTTTCCATTCGTTTCCATCGGCTAAAAAATCGGGCCTATTATCGGCTAAGTCATCGCCCATATCGTGCAAAAGCATATCGGTATGTGGGTAAATGGTTTGGTTAGAAATGGCAGGTATATCAGGAAATTTACCAGTAACAAATTTTGGCGTGTGACAAGCAGAACATTTTGCTTCTTCAAACAATTCATATCCTCTAATTACATTTGGATCATCCAAGTTTCGAGCTGCAGGCACCGCTAATGTTAGTAGATATACATTAACATTGTCTAAAAAATCTTGGTCTTCTTCGGGGTCGTCTAAGTTTGAATTATCGCCATTGGTTTGCCCAAAGCTTGATTCTATAGGAAATATTGGATTGGTAACACCTATGTCGTTTTGCAAAGCTCCTGCATTTTGTACCATTACAGATGGCGTGTTTGCTTTCCATCCAAACCTGCCTAGTTTAGTTGTGCCACTTACTGGGTCGCACACATAATTTGCTTTGCCCGAAATGCCATCTCCATCTGCATCAGTAATATCTTCTAATGCCAAAATATCTTGTTCAGTTATGGCTTCTAATAACCCTAGCCCAAATACAGGAGGCCCAATTCTAGGAGAAAGCATAGCATTGCTAGGGAATGGGATATAAGAACTTGCAATAAAATAATTGGGTTTTCGCAAGGTAACTACGGTGCCATCTGCAAAAGTAATAGGCATATCTTGGTAATTTACTCCAAACTGAACCTCTGGCTCCACCCCAAAATTAGATTGATTTTGTAGTTGATGACCAAAACCAGGTGTAGGGTTAGGGCCACCACAAGCATCGGAACCTGCAATACTTGTGCGTAAGAAGAACCCGCTAAATTCGTTTATATCTGCAGGAAAGGCCGCTCTCCCATCTTTAGGATGGCACGCAATACAAGATGTATTATTAAACTGAGGGCCAAGACCATTGTTGATAGGTGCGGGGGCAGTAACAAAAGCTGCTTCAAACTGTGCATCGCCTGCTAAATGTATTTCTAAGTTAGTGGCGTTTAAATTGGGAGCTGGGTTGTCAAAAGAGAAGAAGCCAGATTCAAAAATAGTCGTTTCTCCACCTGCAAAATACCGTTGCTCTACATTAGGTATTTTGGGGGCAATTTTATCGCTTGGTTTGCAAGAGAAAAATAGGATCGTAACAAAAAATAAGGCTACTAAATGTTTCATTTAATATAAATTTTAAAAAAACTCCCACCTAAAGAGGTTAATTAAATAACATCAATGAGTAGGAGTTTAAACATACTACCAGTTTATTTTTTTATAAGCCTGAAATTAAAGGCTTAATTTCAGATTCTAGTGTTTCTAGTACGGTTCGTACTTTTATTTGCGCATTGGTAACAGCACTTCTACTATTTACTATGGCATCGCTAAAGGTGCCAGGTATGCCTTCTATGGCATTAATTGCCGCCACAATTTCTGAATTAAATTGGGCATCAAGGCTTGCATTCTTTTCAGCCACAACATCAGCAAGGCCTTTGCCATCAATTAAAAATTTGCCATTATATATATTAGAAATACTTCGCACATTATTGGCAAAATCAATTTTAGAATTATGGCTAAAACGCGATTCTTCTTGTGTCGGATCAACACCGCCTCCATCTTCGCCATTTAAGGGCACTTCTATTTTACCATTAGCTACTTCATCGGCAATTAGAATTAAACCACTTACTAAATCCTCCAAGGCATTTTTTTCTGATTTATAAATCCCTGTTGAATTAGGACCTGCGGTAAGAAAATTAGCTACATAATTTTCGCCAGAAGGAGCCCATGAACTATAAAGCGTGGCTGTTTTGCTTTTTAAGTTTTCGCACGCTGCTACTAAATATTCAAGTTCTCGAGGGTTAAAATCAGCCACTTGCTTGTTACCATCAATCCCCCAAAGTAAATATTCAATTAAATGGAATCCTTTTGCTTCATCCACTTGGTTATCAACAATGGCTTCGGTAATGGTTGGGTGCCCAGCAACATCGGCTAATAAATTATCCATATCAACTGTATTTACTGGCCAGCTATCAATGGCAGGGTCAATGCCTTTGGTATCTACTGGCCCTATCAAAAATCCTTCTGAAGATTCCCATGGCTGCCGAGCCGATCGCCAAGCTTGTTTGGTGTTATCTAAATTGGAAGCTGTAACATTGGCTTGAAAATCATTGGCTTCTGCTAACAAATCAACCGATTTATTGGCTAAATCGTTATAGGTTGCTACAATAACATTATTGGCAATATTGGTAAGTGTTTCACTGTAATCTGCTTCAACTACAGGGTCAACAGGGTCACCTTTACAAGATGCTAGCGCAGCAGTTATTACAACTGCCCACATAATTGTTTTAATAGATTGGTAATTTTTCATCATTTATAGTATTTGATTTTAATAATTAGTTGTTTTAAAAGTGAATGCCAACCCTAATAAAAAGGTGTTCTCTTTGTTTTCTGATGGTATGCCTAACGTTCTTAATGCATAATGCGATTTTAGAACCACGCCTGGGTGAGGGAAATAATTAAGTCCAAAAGTGATTACCTTTCGTTCCCACCTTGGGTTATCAATAATCACTCCCTCGGTTTTAAACATACTGTCGTAAAAATCGTACCTTCCAAAAAGAAATAATTGTTGGTCTGTTGCCTTTTTAGTAAGTGCAAGTACATTATAGCCCGCTTCTACATAATAGCCCATGGCATTTTTTGCTACAGGTGTTCTTTTTACATTAAGTGCATTTGATAAATTTCGATTGGCTTGCGATATTCTTTCAGAATTTTGAAGGTTCCCATACAAGAACATGGCTCTAATTTTCCAATTTTTTTTATTAATGTTGGCGTGAACATCAAACAGCGAAACATTGCCAGGCGTGTTTTGCAAATCGGGCTTAGGTCTGTTTTGGTTAGAGCCCCCATGGTAGCCTCCTACGCCAATAAACCCGTTATTGGCTAAATTATAATCGAACCTGCCTGCAACAGCCATGTTTTCGGCATTGGCCATTTCAAATCTTTTTTGATGGCCACGTTTAATCCAATTAGCCGAAGTAAAGCCTGTACTTGTAAGCCCATTTACAAGGTAGGCGATATAGCTCCATTTTTTCTTTTCGCCTAAATCTCCCGATATTTCAATGCCTGTTTCGTACCAACCCAATGGCAAAATGGCATTCTCCATTTCTTGCCTATACCCAGTAAAATAATTTACAGGTAAATCATTTTTAGAAGCTACGCCCACATACATTCTAAACCTACCTACCCTTACATTAAACCATGGGGTAATTAAAAATTGCACGTTTAGTTGTTCAAGCAAAACCTCTCCTCCTGCTTCTATTTCCACTTCAAATTCGCCAAATTCTTCTAGCTTATCAAGCTCCATGGTTACTCCAGTGCCACCATGCTCAATTTCAAACTCTGTTTTTAAAATAATTTTATCAGTAAACGCATATTTCATGTATAAATTAATCCGCTCTATGTCAACAGCATTTCGCCTATCGGGATCGAGTTCCCAGTCGAAATTATAATAATTAACCACCCCATACGCTTTGATGCTAAGCTTAGACAATGCTTCAAGAAATGCTTTTTGTAGTTTGGCAGATTCTAACTCGGATTCCTCAGAATTTATTGTTTGGTTATCCTCAGTAGTGCTTAATTGGTTTTGCGCAAAGCCATTTACGCTTACTAAAAATACCAATACCGTTAAAATTATTTTCATATACGATTAATATGTCGCAAATATAATTTAGAATTATTCTAAATAAGCAACAAATAGTTTTTTATTTAGAATAATTCTAAATTATATTTGTGGAGCATTATACACTTTTAAATTCTTTAAGCGCATATATTATAATTTCCTAAATAAGAATATGTGTAAAATAATTTTATTCTTAATAAGTCTAAATAAAAATAATATAAAATGAATAAATCATCCTTAATTCAAAGCATAGCATACAATGCAACAAAACCAGCAATATCAGTATTGCTTGAAACAGAAACTACCAAAGAGATTCGCATTGCAATGCTTGCAAATCAGGTAATGAAAGCGCATAAAACACCTTATCCCATTATTGTAGAGATTTTTAATGGTAAAATAGAATTTGGAGTTAATGGTAACTCATATATGCTAAACACAGGAGATTTAATAGCCTTGGATGGCAATGTGGAACATGATTTAAGAGCGGAAAAAGATAGTATAATAAGGCTAACCTTATCAAAACAAGATAATGTTAAGCGGGTAAAAAATGTAGTTAAATAACTAAAAAGCATAAAATATAACATACATGAAAATAGGTTTATTCTATGGGTCAGATACAGGTACTACTGAAGAGGTGGCCAACAAAATTGCTGACAAAATAGGCAAAGAATTGATTGATTTGAACGACATTGGAAGCGCGTCAGATTTTGACTTTGAGAAATACAACCATATTATTTTAGGCACCTCTACTTGGTACGATGGCGATTTACAAAGTGATTGGGAATACTTTTTTCCAAGCCTAGATTCTATTGACTTTACTGGTAAAACAGTAGCCATTTTTGGTCTTGGAGACCAACATACCTACTGCGACTTTTTTATTGATGGTGTGGGAATTATTTATGATAAAATTATTGAAAAGGGTGCTACTGTTGTTGGCCAATGGCCTACCGATGGATACGAACATGATGAATCTGTAGCAGAACGAGATGGAGTTTTTATGGGATTAGCACTGGATGAAGATAACGAAAGTGAAAAAACGGAGGAACGAATTGATACTTGGCTCAAGCAAATTAGTAAAGACTTTGGATTTTAAATAAAACACAAAATTATGGATACTTTTTTACAAGCAATAATAATGTCATTTAGAGAAGGGCTTGAGGCTTTTTTGATCATAATTATTTTGCTAAAATTTTTAGAAAAAACAGGCAAAACTCACTTTAAAAAATATGTTTGGAACGGCACTTTTGCTGGGGTTATTTTTTCCATTATTCTAGGCTTAATTCTAATGGCATTATCTTCCTACATTGGCGGGCTTAAAACAACGGCTAAACTTTGGGAAGCAGTAGGAGGATTTATTGCGGTTGCTCTTGTAACTACTTTTATAATATGGATGATAAAACATGGAAGCACCATTAAAGCACATATTGAAGGAGAAGCTACTCAAAACTTATCAAAAAAAGGAATATTTTTATTGGCTTTATTTATGGTAGCAAGAGAAGGTACTGAAATTGCCATTTTTTCTTTTGCCGGTAAATATTCAATGGGAGCCGTTCTTTTAGGGTTGCTTATTTCAATTGGTTTTGTGCTGTTAATCAATTACTCTCTTATCAGAGTAAACCTTAAAACCATATTTATGATAACCCTAGCATACCTTGTGCTTCAATCGGGCTATTTAGTCGGGTATAGTATTCACGAAGGGCTATCTGCTGCTAAAAGCTTGGGGTGGTTAAGCACAGAAAATCTACTATACACAAAGGCTTTTAATTTATCAGGCACGGTGCTTAATCATAAACAAGGTATTCTTGGTTTGCCTCTAAATGTATTGTTTGGGTGGTACTCAAAACCAGAGTGGATACAATTTATTATTCAATACAGTTACACTTTTATGCTATTTGCCTATTGGCGTAAAACAAAATAAATATAACATGAAAAATTACTTTACAGCTATTTTATTTTTAATGATAGTACTAGCTTCTTGTACACATGACACGAAACAAGTTGAATCGATTAAAGTCCCGTTTTTAGGTGAATGGACTAGAAGTTTTGATCTGGCGCCAGATAGTATTCAGCACGTTTATTACCGCATTTGGCAAGACAGCATACAGTATGAAATGAAGGGGCCACTCCCTGTTAAATATACCTTAACAAAAGACAGCCTTGTAGAAAATAAAAACAAATGGATAGGAAAACTAAATGATGTTACCTATGTAATTTTTGCAAAAAACATCGGAGAAGATTCGATTTCACTTTTTAAAAAGCAGGTGAAAGATATTTCAGAAGCACTACACATTAAAATTCCTTCGGATACTGTTAGTAGTCATTTTTCTAGCTGGCATGTGTATTACAAGCTAAAATAAAATGCACATTTTTTAACCTTTAAATTTTAGTTTATGTCAGCAATTCAACTGCAAGAGATTGGCTCGCTTTTAATGCACCCATCAGGGGAGCATGGGGTCGAAATTGGCCATATTATGAATAAGTCCAATCTTAATATGATAATCGAAACAACTAAATCGTTAGGAATAGTTGGTGGCGATGATATTCTTGAAATTGGCCATGGAAATTGTTCTCATTTACACAATATTTTAAATAACCGAAATAACGTATCCTATTGTGGTTTGGAGATATCAGAACAAATGAAACAAGAATCTGAAAGAATCAATCTTGATTATGTACGTGAACAAAAAGCTGTATTCTGCTTGTATAATGGGGAGGACATTCATTTTTCAGATAACTTTTTTAGCAAGGTTTTAACAGTAAACACCATCTATTTTTGGAAATCGCCTTTAAAACTCCTGCAAAATATTTACAGAGTAATGAAAAAAGGAGGTTGTTTTTCAATTGCTTTTGTTCAAAAAGCAACAATGAAACCCCTCCCTTTTGTAAATAGCACCTTTGAGTTATATGATACTAAAAAAATAAAAGACCTTATTAATAGAACTCCTTTTAAATTAACCAACGTAATTAATAAAAATGAACATGTATTAAGCAAAACAGGTGATTTTGTTAGTAGAGATTACACCATAATAGTTTTAACTAAATAGCATAATGGATATAAACATAATTAACGAGACTAAAAATGGGCGTGTATTTATTTGCCCAGATTGCAATAAAATACATGTTGAATTTAATAACCTCGTTTTTAATTTTAACGACAGAGAGTATAAGCATTTTAGCAACTATATTAAATCCTTAAACGGACAATTTTGGGAATACCTAAACCTTAACACTTATTATAAACGAAAAATTTTTATTCCATTAGGTCATAAAAGTTTTACACTTCTTTTTAATAACTCAGAGTTACAAGAAATGCAAACTTTGTTTTCCACTAAAGAAAAAAGGAGACAACGGGTGGTTAATATGTCTAATTATTTTGTGAGTGATAATTAATTATTTTTTATCAAAAACCTATCACACTCCTTCGCTACGGCTCTACCTTCGTTAATTGCCCACACCACTAAGCTTTGGCCTCTACGGCAATCGCCTGCTGCAAATATGCCTTCAATGTTAGTTGCGAATTTGCCATAACCAGCTGCAATATTTCCTTTTTCAGTTAAGTTAATATTAGCTTGCTTTAGCACTTCTTGCTCAGGGCCTATAAAACCCATCGCTAAGAATACCAAATCTGCTTCAATGGTTTTTTCTGTTTCTGGAATTTCCTTCGGGACCAACCTGCCCTCATGTTTAACCCATTCAATTTGAGTAGTAACTACTGCTGTAAGCTTGTCTCCTACAGCTTCAAATTTCTTGGTCATAACTACATACTCACGAGGGTCTTCCCCTTGCTTGGCTTCGGCTTCTTGTTGCCCGTAATCAAGTTTGTAGATTTTGGGGTATTCTGGCCAAGGGTTATTATCTGCTCTAGCTTCAGGTGGCATCGGCATAATTTCTAATTGTTGCACCGATTTGCAACCTTGCCGCAAAGCAGTTGCTACGCAATCAGTACCAGTATCTCCACCTCCAATTACCACTACATTTTTACCTTTTGCATTGATGTAGTTACCGTCTTCAAGATTACTATCCAATAAGCTCTGTGTATTTTGTGTAAGAAAATCCATTGCAAAGTGAACACCTTTCAATTCTCTACCTTCAACAGGCAAATCTCTTGGCACAGTAGCACCTGTTGCAAAAATTATGGAATCAAAATCTTTCTGTAATTTTTCTACCAAAACATCCTTCCCTATTTCAACTCCTGTAATTATTTCTATCCCTTCTGATTTCAGAATATTCAATCTTCGCTCAACTACTTTTTGCTTATCGAGCTTCATATTAGGGATTCCATACATTAGTAATCCTCCAGCTCTATCGTCTCGCTCATAAATGGTAACGGAATGCCCCATTTGGTTAAGCTCATCAGCAGCGGCCAACCCCGCAGGGCCAGAGCCAATAATGGCTATTTTTTTGCCTGTTCTCTTCTCAGGAATATTGGGAGTTACCCACCCTTGCTCAAAGGCATGTTCTATTATTGAATATTCATGATTTTTAATCGTAACTGGTGGCTCGTTAATACCAAGTACACAAGCACCTTCGCAAGGAGCAGGACAAACCCGGCCTGTAAACTCTGGAAAATTATTGGTTTTGAGTAATAGCTTAAATGCTTTTTCCCATTGCCCTTTGTAAAGCATATCGTTCCAATCGGGGATAAGGTTATACACAGGGCAACCCGATGCTCCACTTGGTAAATCAACCCCGGTATGGCAAAATGGAACGCCACAATCCATACAACGAGCCGCTTGATTTTGCACAGCATCTTGCGACATTGGTTTATGAAACTCGTCCCAATGCTTTATTCTTTCTAAAGGAAGTTCATCTTGTAAATCTTCTCGCTTAATTTCTAAAAAGCCTGTTGTTTTTCCCATTTGGTTAGACGTTAGATGTTAGATTACTAGACATTAGATGATTAGACTGTTAGACTTTTTTTCTTTTGAAGAACAGCTTTGTAATCGCGTGGCATTACTTTGATAAACTTTAAAAACTCTACAGACCAGTTATCAAGAATGTGTTTCCCTTTCACAGAATTTGTTGCATTAACATGAGATAGAATTAGTTCTTTAATAATCTCTTCGTCCTCTTGGTCAAGAGGGTCAATATCAACCATTTCTCTATTTATTCTAGCCACTATTTTAGCATCACTTTCATAGAGGTATGCCTCTCCTCCACTCATTCCTGCTGCAAAATTTCTGCCTATTCCACCCAAAATAACGACAGTTCCGCCTGTCATATATTCGCATCCGTGGTCGCCCACGCCTTCTACCACCGTTTTTACGCCTGAGTTTCTAACAGCAAATCGTTCGCCTGCCAAGCCACAAATAAAGGCTTTGCCAGAAGTAGCTCCATACAAGGCAACGTTTCCAATTATCTGATTTGTGGCTGCCACAAAACCTGATTCTTTATGAGGGAATACAGAAATTTGAGCTCCTGAAAGTCCTTTTCCAAAATAATCGTTGGCTTCCCCTTCAATTGAAAACTTTATTCCCTTGGCTGCAAAAGCCGCAAAACTTTGCCCTGCTGATCCTTTGAATTTAAAGTCGATAGTTCCTACAGGAAGACCCGTCCCTTTGTATTTCTTAGAAATTTCGTTCGACAAAATGGTTCCTACCGAGCGATCTGTACTTAATATATCAAACTTGGCTTCTACTTTTTGGGCAGAGTCTAAAGCCCGTTCCGCTTTTTTAATCAACTGCCAATCTAATGATAATGATAATTCGTGATCCTGCTCTTTTTGTTTAAAAGCTCCATCTTCTGAATCAATCTCTTGTTTATAAAGTATGGGTGAAAAATCTAAATTACTGTATTGCGAATCTTTGATTGAGTCCAATAATTTTAATCGATCCACTTTTCCCACCATCTCATTAATGGTTTTAAAGCCTAATTCAGCCATAATCTCCCGTAAATCTTCCGCTAAAAAGCGAAAGAAATTAACCACGTGGTCGGCTTTACCCGTAAACTTTTTACGCAAGTCTTTATTTTGCGTAGCCACACCCACTGGGCAAGTATTTAAGTGGCATTTGCGCATCATAATGCACCCTTCTACTACCAAGGCAGCTGTTGCAACACCCCATTCTTCGGCACCCAACAAAGTGGCAATTGCCAAGTCTTTACCGGTACGCATTTGGCCATCGGCTTGAAGCGTAATGCGATTGCGGAGCTTATTTTTAAGTAATGTTTGATGAGCTTCGGCTAGGCCGAGTTCCCAAGGTAAACCTGCATGCTGAATGGAG
Source organism: uncultured Roseivirgaceae bacterium (assembly GCA_964596935.1). Classification (GTDB taxonomy): domain Bacteria; phylum Bacteroidota; class Bacteroidia; order Cytophagales; family Cyclobacteriaceae; genus JAKISE01. The sequence goes on along the minus strand of CAZQWZ010000012.1, from coordinate 7,291 downwards.
CTAATAGGCGAAGCTCCCGTGCCCCCATCGTGCCCTGCAATTAGCACAACATCTGCTTTTGCTTTGGCAACACCAGAGGCAATAGTGCCCACACCTGCTTCCGAAACTAGTTTTACATTTATACGAGCCTCGCGGTTTGCTCTTTTTAAATCATAAATTAACTGAGCTAAATCTTCAATGGAATAGATATCGTGGTGTGGTGGTGGTGAAATCAAGCCAACTCCAGGAGTTGAGTGTCGCACACGACCAATCCAATCATCTACTTTGTGGCCTGGCAACTGGCCACCTTCACCCGGTTTGGCTCCTTGCGCCATTTTAATTTGAATTTCATCGGCATTGGTTAAGTAGTAACTTGTTACTCCAAACCTCCCCGAAGCCACTTGTTTAATGGCCGATCTTTCCCAATCGCCATTGGCCTTTTTCTCAAAACGAGCTTCATCTTCGCCTCCTTCGCCACTGTTAGATTTTGCCCCAATCCGATTCATAGCAATGGCCAAGGTGCTGTGAGCTTCGTACGAAATAGACCCAAAAGACATGGCGCCTGTGGCAAACCTTTTCATTATAGATTCAGCTGGCTCTACCTTATCAACTGAAATCGGCTTTTGATTGGTAAAGTCTAATAAGCCTCTCAAAGTAATGGCCTCTTTTACCTGATTATTAATTTTGTTAGCGTACTCCTTATATATTTTGTAATCGTTATTTCGAGTCGAATGCTGAAGTAAACGAATGGATTCTGGATTAAATAAATGTTTTTCTCCATTATGTTTCCATTGATAAACACCTCCCTCTTCTAGCAATTTACCTGCTACTCTAATCAATGGATATGCCTTAGCGTGTTGACCAACTACCATCTTAAATACATCATCAAACCCAAGGCCTTCAATTCTGGATATAGATTTTGTAAAACACTTAGAAACAACTTCGGAATTAAGACCAATAATCTCAAAAATTTGTGCCCCTTGATATGATTGTAAAGTTGATATTCCCATTTTAGAAAATATCTTACGAAGCCCGTAACCAATGGCATTTATATAATTAGCATGCGCTTTTTTAATAGAAATATCCTCTGCTAATAAGCCTTGCTCTTGTAATTGAGTAATGGTTTCGAAAGCTAAATACGGGCTAATGGCATTTGCTCCATAGCCAATTAATGTGGCAAAATGATGCGTTTCTCTTACATCGCCCGACTCCACAACCAACGCTGAGGATGCACGTAATGCCTTCTTTATTAAATATTGATGAACCGTACCTAAGGCCAATAATGAGGGCAGGGCAATGTTAGTATCACCCATGGTTCTATCAGAAAGTATAAGAATAGTAGCGCCTTCTAAAACGGCTTTTTCAGCCTTTTTATTAATATTATTAAGAACTGCTATTATTGATTCTCGCTTATCAAAAGTAATATCAATAATAGCTGAAGTAAACCCACTAATTTCAATCTCTTTTAGTTTCGCAACTTCTTGAGAAGTTAAAACAGGTTGATCGAGATGGATATGGTTGCAATGATCTGGTGTTTCGGTTAATATGTTTAGGTTTCTACCTAAACTTGAATAAAGTGACATCACCATTTTTTCGCGAATCGGATCGATAGGTGGGTTACTTACCTGAGCAAATTGCTGCTTGAAAAAATTTGATAAGTGCTGAAATTGTTTAGATAATGGAGGTAACGGGATATCAATGCCCATAGAACCCAGTGGCTCGATTGCGGAATTAGCCATAGGGCCTAAAATCAACTTGAGGTCTTCTTGTGAATACCCAAAAGCAATTTGCTTTTTAAGTAAATCAACTTCAGACTGAGGTTCTATTTTCTTTCCTTCTTGTAAATCTTTCAGTTCCAATTTGCCTTTGGCAAGCCAATCGGCATACGGGTTTGTTTTGATTAATGTAGATTTAAGTTCTTCATCACTAATAATTCTGCCTTGCTCCAAATCAACCACAAACATTTTACCTGGTTGCAGTCTCCCTTTCATTAAAATTTGAGATTCATCCACCGGAAGAACTCCTGCTTCAGAAGCCATCACAACAATATCATCTTTGGTAACCAAATACCTCGAAGGACGTAATCCGTTCCTATCTAAGGTAGCTCCAATTACATTTCCATCTGAAAAAGAAATGGATGCAGGGCCATCCCAAGGTTCCATTAAAGAGGCATGATATTCATAAAACGCCTTCTTTTCTTCACTCATCTCCTCATTTCCTTGCCACGCTTCTGGTATTACCATCATCATGGCATGTGGCAACGACCTGCCCGCCAATGTGAGCATTTCTACAATGCTATCTAGGTTGGCAGAATCGGAATGTGCTTTATCACAAATAGGCAATAAAAGTTCAAACTCTTCTGGTGTAAACAATGCACTTTCGAATAGGCGCTGCTTGCTTACCATCCAGTTTACATTACCACGAATTGTGTTAATTTCTCCGTTATGTGCAATATATCTAAAAGGCTGTGCTAGTTTCCATTTAGGAACTGTGTTGGTAGAAAAACGTGAGTGAACCAACGCTAAGGCAGATTTGAACCGTCTATCTCTTAAATCAGGGTAATAACCTCCCAACTGATTTGTGCGAAGCATCCCTTTATACACCACCGTTTTGCATGAAAGCGAAAGCCAATAAAATTCATAATTATTGCCTTCTACTTCAATGGCCGATTTACCAATGGAGTGAGTGGTTAACTTACGAAGTACATACAGTTTTCTTTCTAACTCTTCGCTGCTCGCAGTTTTATCTTTAAGCTTAACAAAAATTTGCCTTACGGGCAACTCAGATTCCTTGGCTTGCTCTCCAATTACTTCATTATTAACTGGCACTTTTCGATACCCAAGTAATTCAAATCCTAATTGATCGAGGTGAAGTTCAATACGATCTTTAGTGGCGCTTATTAAGCCTTCACTTGCATTAAAAAACATTACACCTACACCATACTTACCATATTCCGGCAAATCAATGCCGATTTTAGCACATTCATCCTTAAAAAATTCGTGCGGTGTTTGCACTAAAATTCCAGCACCATCCCCTGATTCGGCATCGCAACCACAACCCCCTCGATGCTCCATATTGGCAAGCATCGTAAGGCCATCTTCCACAATTTTATGACTTTTTTTGCCTTTAATTTGCGCTACAAAACCGATTCCACAGGAGTCGTGTTCAAGTTCGGGGGTGTATAAGGATTTGTTCTTCATTTAATATTATTTACCGCAAAGGCGCAGATACGCTAAGTTTTTTAGCTATACTTAAGATTTCTGATATTGCCTTGCTTCAATTAATTAAGTTCTTTATTAGTATCTTTTCTTTGCGCCTTAGCGACTTTGCGGTGGATTTTGTTTTATATTAAGTAATGAAACAACTCAGGTTTATTATTCAAATGCTCGTATTTAATGTTCTTGTTTTCCATTCGCTCTATTAAAGATACAAAATCTGAAGGCTTTGACAATTCTATCCCTATTATGGCTGGTGCTCTTTCTCGGCTATTCTTTTTAGAATATTCAAAATGAGCTATGTCATCTGTTGGGCTAAGTACATCCACTAAAAACTCTCGTAACGCTCCGGCTCTCTGAGGAAAATCTATTAAAAAATAATGTTTCAGTCCTTCATAAAGCATCGAACGCTCTTTAATTTCAGCGGTTCTAATAATATCGTTATTGCCTCCACTAACAATGCAAACCACACGTTTGCCCTTAATTTCATCTTTGAGCTTATCAAGTGCAGTTATACTTAGTGCCCCAGCAGGTTCAACTACAATTGCATCTTCGTTGTAAAGCCTTAGAATATTAGTACAAACAGCCCCCTCAGGAACAGTGATAACTCTATCAATTTTTTGCTTGCAGATTTCAAAAGATTTATCACCTACTCGTTGTACTGCTGCGCCATCTACAAATTTATCGATACTCTCTAGCGTAACTACCTTATTGGCAGCAAGTGATTCTTTCATGGAAGCCGCACCTTGAGGCTCTACACCAATAATAATTGTATTGGGAGATGCATTTTTAAAATAAGTGCCTACTCCCGAAGCCAAACCTCCACCCCCAATGGGTAGAATTAAATAATCAATGGGCGAATCGCTATCCTCTAAAATTTCTAGCCCAACAGTGGCTTGCCCTTCCATTACTTTAATATCATCAAAAGGATGAATAAAGGCGGCATTATTTTCTTCGCAATATGATTTTGCTTCTTTGGCAGCTTCATCAAAAGTATCTCCTACCAACACAACTTTTACGTGCTCTTTCCCAAACCTGCTAACTTGCTTCACCTTTTGCTTTGGGGTTGGAGTTGGCATAAAAATCACACCTTTTATATCTAATAACCTGCAAGCATAGGCCACACCTTGTGCATGGTTACCTGCACTGGCGCATACCACTCCATTGGATTTTTCAACCTCGGTTAACGAAGCAATTTTATTATAAGCTCCTCGTATTTTATACGAACGCACTACTTGCAAATCTTCTCGTTTTAAAAGAATATCGGCTTCGTACCGCTCGCTCAAGTTTAAGTTTTTAAGCAAGGGGGTTTTGGCTACTACTCCTTTAAGTAGTTCAGATGCTGCTTGTATGTTTTTTATGTGTATCACGGATAGTAGCTAGTATTTTAGTAGTGAGTAGTGAGTAGTTTAGTAGTTAGTAGTTAGTAAAAAATAGTTACGTCTAGCTACTCAATTACTAACTACTATCATACTCTTTTATCTAATTTTCTGGTCTTAGTTTACGAACGGCTGCGCCTGCTTGCCACATTTCTGAGTCTGCAATGGCTTTAAGCTCCACTTCCAATTTTTCTCTGTAATCATCTTGTGAATTAGAATCAATTGATCTTTGAGCTTCGATACCATCTTTAACCGATTTGTACAATCTCTCAAACACAGGTTTGGTGGCTTCATAAAATGGCCCCATCCAATCGAGTGCGCCACGTTGTGCTGTGGTTGAGCAGTTTGCGTACATCCAATCCATCCCATTTTCGGCAACCAATGGATAAAGTGATTGCGTTGCTTCTTCCACTGTTTCGTTAAATGCTTCGGATGGAGAATGTCCATTTTCCCTTAACACTTCGTATTGCGCCCTAAATAAGCCTTGAATTGCACCCATAAGCGAGCCTCTTTCTCCCGTTAAATCAGATGTTACCTCTCTATCAAAGGTGGTTTCAAATAAGTAGCCTGAGCCAACACCAATGCCCAATGAAACAACCTTATCTTTCGCATTTCCTGTTGCATCTTGATAGATTGCAAAGCTAGAATTTAAGCCTCTACCTTCTAAAAACATTCTACGTAATGAAGTACCAGATCCTTTGGGTGCTACCAAAATAACATCTACATCTGTAGGAGGAATAATGCCCGTTTTATCTTTATAAGTTATGCCAAATCCGTGTGAAAAGTATAAGGTTTTACCTGGAGACAAATGTTTCTTTACGGTATCCCATAATTTAATTTGGGCTGCATCAGAAAGCAGGTATTGTATTATTGTTCCTTTTTCGCAAGCCTCTTCAATCTCAAATAACGTTTCGCCAGGAACCCATCCATCAGCTACTGCTTTATCCCAAGTTTTAGACTCTTTTCGTTGCCCAATAATTACATTAAAGCCATTATCTTTCAAATTTAATGCCTGACCAGGCCCTTGTACCCCATATCCTATTACGGCTATGGTTTCGTTTTTCATAGTTTCCAATGCTTTGGCTAAAGGAAACTCCTCTCGAGTAACTACATTTTCTTCTACTCCACCAAAATTAATTTTTGCCATTTTTCTGTATTAATAATTGTTTAAAATAAGTTCTTGTCAGTTAAGCTATTCATCACTGCGAGCAAAGTGCGAAAGTCTTCGAAATTAGACTCATAAGCTACTTTCTTGAGATTGCTTCGTGCCTCGCAATGACGTGTGGGTTTAACTGTTTTAATAATTGTTTAAAGATTGTTTAAATTTTCTGCTTCCAACTCTCGAAGGAGGGTATCTGTTCTTCGTTTTGATTTTGAAATTGCGATCCTTCCAGACCGTACATATTCATGCACCCCAAAAGGTTTTAAATTTTCAAAAAGCTCTCTAATTTCTTTTCTATGCCCAGTTTTTTCAATTACAATATGTTCCTTTTCTATCACTAAAATTCTTGCGCCATTATTACGTACAATTTTTTCGATGGTGTTGCTATTTAAAAATGCCTCTGTAGGCAATTTAAACATGGCTAGTTCTTGGTAATAGATGTCTTCTTCTTCGTATAAAAAGGCTGCCAACACCTCAATAAGTTTATTAATTTGCTTTACAACCAATTCAGCCTTATGCCTAGTGGTAGTTACCACAATGGTATATCTACTTACGCCTTCTACTTCTGTTTCGGATACATTTATAGACTCAATATTCATTTTTCGCCTAGTAAAAATGATGGTTACACCATTTAATAAGCCTGCCTTATTTTCGGTTAATGCCGATATAGTATATAATTTATTTTCTTCTTCCATCGTAGTACTATTCTAATATTACTTCTGATACCGATGCCCCAGGAGCAATCATTGGAAATACATTCTCTTCCTGCTCCACTTTAATTTCTAACACATAAGGTCCTTTATGATTTAGCATTTTTGTAACTGCATCGTTAAGCTCTTCACGAATATTCACTTTGGCAGATTCTATTCCATAACCCTTAGATATTGCTACAAAATCTGGGTTCACCATTTCGGTTGAAGCATACCTCTTTTCAAAAAACATTTGCTGCCATTGGCGCACCATCCCTAAAAAGCTATTATTAAGAATTACCACTTTTACAGGCACGTTATACTGTGCCAACGCCCCTAGTTCTTGGATTGTCATTTGAATACCTCCATCACCTGCGATGGCTATAATTTGCCGCTTTTTATCCCCAATACCTGCCCCAAATGCCGAAGGCAAGGCAAAACCCATAGTACCTAATCCACCAGATGTAACAATAGAGTTAGGCGTATTAAATTTATAATACCTGTTCCCAATCATTTGGTGCTGACCAACATCCGTAACTAAAACAGCCTCGCCTTTGGTTTTATCGGAGAGCATTTTTACAACTTCAGCCATTTTTACATCTCCACTAGTCGGGTGCAATTCAGCGTTTCCTACTTTTTCTTTTTCAATGGCATCACAGGCTTTAAACTCTGCCAGCCAATTATCGTGCTTTGTTTCTTGAACCAAAGCTGTAATCGCTTGTAATGCTTGTTTGGCATCTGCCAAAACTGCCACATCTGCTTTTACATTTTTATCGATTTCGGATTGGTCAATTTCGATATGAATAATTTTAGCTTGCTTGGCATATTTATCCAAATTACCTGTTACCCGATCATCAAATCGCATGC
>CAZQWZ010000011.1:0-25349 GCA_964596935.1 uncultured Roseivirgaceae bacterium | reverse complement strand
CTGAAAAATGCTTTTCAACAAAAACCTTTCATCCCTTCATTGGGTGAATAGGTACAGCTATGCAAATCCTCCTAGACCTTCAATACCTGCCCCAATACAACCTGCTTTTCACTGCTAGCAAAAGCAAGTAAAGTGCAAATTGAGCAGCAAAAGAAATATTAGAATCGGTATTCTATTTTTAACAGTACATAACGTGGCAATAACCGATATTCAGTCAATGATACACCTACATCGCTTATGGCAAGTGTTCTGAACGTTTCTGTATTAAAGAGATTTTTGCCTGATAGTCCTAAAGTTATCTTACTATTCGCTTTTAACTTGTATCGAACTTCTGTGTCAATAAAGTAATAGGTGCTATTTTCTTGACTTAGGTATCCAAAATAATAGCGTTCGGTGGTTATATCTATATTAAATTGTTGGTTAAATATTAATGATAGGTTCAAAAAGCTTAAGTTATCTGTAAATGAGTTTATTCTTGTGGTTTCTATTTCATTAAAAATCCACTTTGTGCCTATATTAAAATTGATTACGCCATTAAACCCTGATCGAATTTCTAACCCATAATTTATATTGGTCGATTTTACTTCCCTTAATTCCAAACTATTTACACTGTTTTTATAGTTTGAATTGGTATACCCTAGTTTAAGTCGCAAGTTTGAAGAAACACCTTTTACATAATAATCAAGCTTTGTGGATATACTTAAAAAATCACGATCTTGGATTAATATCTTTTCAGACAATACAAAGTTTTGCTGAATTAAAGTATTTGTAGAGTAATAATTAAAATTTTTACTGTAAACAATAAAAGTATTTGCAAAAAACTCGTCATTCCAATTACCTAACTCATAGTTAATAGTAATAGTTGAAGCACCTGTTTGGTTAAACTGATCCATTCCTTTTGAAAAAGAGCGAAAAGTGGTTAATGCATAATTTGAATAAACATCCTTTATTTTCGCATTTTTAATAGTATAAGCATAAGAGGTTCTTATTTTATTTTTATCATTTATCTCCCAATCAAAGCCCAAGGTTGGGTTAATATAAAAGGGTTTTTCATATTCCGAAATACCGTTAGTGTTAAATTGATTGTAAAGTTGGTGAAAATCAACTTTACCAATAAATGAAATATTATTTATCTTAATTCGATAGGTGGTCTTAAAATACAAATCATTAGTAGCATAAAATGCTTTATTTTGAAATTCCTGAGGCAAGGATAAAACACTATCATTTTCAAATAGTTTAAATGTAGTATTTAAATTATCTTTTCTATATTGGTTTCCTACCTGAAGTTCCAATAGATTACCGCCTTTTTGGCGATTCATTAAATGCCCCTCAAAACCTAAGAATTGCATATCGTTTGCACTAAACTGTTGCACATTATTGGCATTGGGAAAATTTGGAAATAAATCTTGATAAAAAAATTGATCAATGCTATATTGTTGGGGCGATTTTTCATTTATGTACCTACCTGTTACCATTAAAACTTTATTGGCTTTAAATTTAGTTGAATAGGTTAATTTTTGGTCGAACAGATTGTTGACGGACTCCAATACTTCATTAGTTGAATTACCATTAAAAATCAACTTTGAGTATCCATTATTTCTACCATAATTATATTTTGTAATTGACTTTATCTTTTTTTTATCTGATATGTTATATATAACATCCACCTTGCCAAACCCTACCATCTTTTTTTTCTGTAAACCTTGGTTTTCTTCATTGGTAAAGCCTCCTCCTTCTACATTTACACTATCCATTTTCATCTTAAAGAAATCATTTTGGTCAATATTTAAAAAACCAAGTGTTTTTATTTTAAGCTTATTAGTAGGATTAAAAATTGCATTTAAGGACACTAGTTTTGCATCATTAAAGTTTGTTCTTTCTTTTTCAAAATTTAATTGTTCAGCCGATAGGTCTATTAAATTAAAAACTTGTTCACCATCGCCAATACTAGCTGGTTGGTTATACCTAACAGGTCTAATTAATTGGTTAATATCGCCTGTGCCGTCAAATCCAATATTATTAAAATTGGATAAAAAATAAAAACTATTTTTTTTGCCAAAGTTCATTAAATTACCTGTAGCATCGTATCGGCTTTCATCAACAAACCCTCCATAAGCCAACTTTACATTACCAAACCAAGCCCTTTTGGCTTCCTCATTTAATATCAAATTAAGTGCAACCTTATTGCTCTCTTCAACACCTTTTAAAAGAGAGTTGTTGGAATAATTTATTAATAACTCTATTTTTTCAATGGGTTGAGACGGCATGTTTTTACTTAAAATTTTGTACCCACTTCCAAAAAAATCATCCCCTTCAACCATTACCTTTTCAATTTCTTGGTTGCCTACTTTTATGGTGCCATTGCTATCTACCGATATTCCAGGTATCTTTTTAAGCAAGTCTTCCACAACTTGTTCATTACCTGTTGCAAAAGCCTGTGCATCAAAAACGATGGTGTCTTTTTTAATAAAAATAGGCTTTTCTTCCATTATTATCACTTCATTTAGTTCATATAATTTCTCTTTTAATTTAGCATTTATTATTTTTTTAGTATTCGTACTATCTATTTCTATCAATATGGTTTTAGGTTCATATCCTAATGAGGAAAACACCAATAGTAGACTCCCTCTTTCGGTAGTAGAAAGCGTATAAACGCCCTTGTCATTAGAAAGTGTATAGGATAAAATAGATATGCTACCCCTTTTTAAAACAACATTTGCAAAAGGAATGGCTTGATTGGTTGAATCGGTAACTACTCCACGAATGGTTGTTTGAGATAAACATATATTGGAAGCTAAAAAAAAAAGATAAAATATTTTATTTTTCATTAAACTTTTCTATGCGAATCACTTGCTTAAACAATTGACATAAATTCAATATTAAAGGTTGCAATTATTACTTATTGGAGGATCTAAGCTGACTTTTAAGTTCCATACTGCCTAGATTTAATCATTTATCAAACTCCTCGATGGGTTTAATTTTTTTGCAATCATCACATTCTTCAGGGCTAACAAGCACAGCACCAGCAGGCATTCTGCTCATCATACGCTTTTTAGCCTCTTTTTTTAATCTTTCTTTTTTTTCAAGATACATATCTATACTTACGGCATCATTTAGTGACAAAGAAGACACATCAAGCACACAATTTTTACTTAGAACAATGTTGCGTGCAATTTTATGTATTTCATTCGCATCATCATAAATCTCTAATATTAATCCGGGTAACCCAGCAAATTTCCAAGGCCCATATGAAACAGGGATTTCAGTAGTATACCAAGCAATATAGCTTCTTCCTCTAAAATCCACATTAGCTTTATTACATAAGTACTTTCCGATAATTTTTGTATCATTTTCAAGGTTCCAATTCATTATTAAATTGTCCTCTTCAACAACAAATTCTTCGCCATAAGGAGTGGCTAAGAAATAGAACTCATTTTTTTTATTTAAATACCACCTTTTTGATTTCTTTGTAGCCGGAATATATGTTCTGATAGCATTTTCTTCAAACTCGGGTTTAGATTTAATAGTAATTATACTATCAGCCTGTTCTTCGTATAAAGATAGCTTGCTATTAAATTTTAGTGAATAATAACTTGTTGAGACTTGATAAGTAGAGATTTTTTCAAAATAAATTACTTCTCCACAAGCATTGTTAATCTGCGAAAACAAAGGGGCAGAAAACATTTGCAATGTTAACAATAGAATAGCTAGTTTCATTTTTTAATAGTTTCAAGTGTATAAAAAAACTTAGCTCTATTATATTAATAAAGCTAAGTTCTACATTATATTGTTATTGCATCACTGGTGGACATGGAGCTATCCAGCCAATGCAATCATATCCTCCTTCTCCGTCCCCTATGCACAATATATAAAGACAATCGCTGAACAATTGAGTTGACAAACTAGTTAAGTTCTTTTCAACACTAGCCACTTCTACTACTTCATCCAGAGTTGTTGCTTCTGTTACATTAACAGGCGCAAAAGCAAATAGTGCAAATACACCAACTACCATCATCGTTTTTAATACATTTTTCATTTTTGTAAGTTTTAAATTAAACATTTTTTTAAAGCAACCTTAGCTCAATTTCTTTGTGCTCAGTTATAAACTATACTTACCTCATTAACTAAATTGTAGCTACTCAATATAAATTCGTTAGTACAAGGCAAGTAAATAGCTAAACGTTTTTTAAAACTAAGTAAAATTACATCATCAATTTTACAAAAAAAAAAAAATGGAAAAACAAAATATTTTAGACTATTTTTTATAATTAGGCAGTTTACAGTAAAAAACAGACAATGGTCTATTTTTTACTGCGTAGTTAACAAAATATATAAACAAATGCCTCATATTATACTGGTTATACTATTTAATTGAACTGCATAACTTTAGCATTAAGTTTGTATTTACCATTATGCAAATCCTCCTCGACCTGCAATACCTCCCCAGCACCACCTACTTTTCTGTAATAGCCAAAGCCGATAAAGTAATTATTGAGCGGCACGAAAACTTTATTAAACAAAGCTATCGCAACCGCACACATATTTTAACTCCTAATGGGGTTGACTCGCTTTCTATTCCGCTTAGAGGAAGCCAAAAAAAAATTAAGATAAACGAAATCAAAATTGACCACAATCAAAAATGGGCAAACCGGCATTGGCGAGCCATAAAATCGGCTTATGGTAAAGCTCCTTTTTTTGAGTATTATGCTGATTATATAAAACAAGAAATTTATTCAACCCACGAAACACTTTTTGAACTCAATCTTAACTTACTGACATTATGTCTTAAATTTCTTCAGATTGATACACCTATTTTATTCACATTAGCATATCAAAAAACGGCAGATTCACCATGTATTGACCTCCGATCGAGCATACATCCTAAAACAGCGTTTACCTCATCGCTAAAAATTGGATATACTCCATACCAACAAGTTTTTGGCAGCAGTTTTGTACAAGGGTTAAGCATCTTGGATTTACTTTTTTCGGAAGGGCCAAATGCAGGAACAATTATTCGCAAACAAATTAACTGACTTAACCGCTTTTAAATTAAATTTGTTCTACTTGTTAATTAGGTAGAATCGGTTAGATTTACATTAGGTATCTGAAGGAATATGATGGAAGCAAAATTTTCAAATCGAGTAAAAGAAGTAATATCTCTAAGTAGAGAAGAGGCACTACGTTTGGGCCACGATTATATAGGCACGGAACATTTGTTATTAGGAATGATTCGTGAAGGAGATGGCGTAGCCATTAGTTTGCTTGGCAAACTAAGTGTATCTCCAAGTGATTTAAGAGATGGTATTGAAAAAGCTACGCATAGTACAGCTTCTTCAGTAATGAAAAAAGCCAGCAATATTCCTCTTACGCGTCAGAGTGAAAAGGTATTGAAAATAACCTATTTAGAAGCTAAAATATTTAGAAGCAGCTTAATTGGCACAGAGCACTTGTTGCTTTCTATTCTTAGAGATGAATCAAATTTGGGATGTAAAATTTTAGAAAAATTTGATGTTACTTATGAAGTAGTTAAAGAGTTATTAGAATACCAAACAGAGCAACCTCTATCTTCTTCCGAAACAGATGATGATGACGAAGGTTCTTCAAAACTGTTTGGTAGTACTGGTGGTAGCACTGGCAGCGGAACAGGTAAAGAAGCAGGGGGGAAATCAGAAAAATCTCGCACGCCTGTATTAGATAATTTTGGGAGAGACTTAACCAAAATGGCCGAAGATAATAAGTTGGATCCTATTGTTGGGCGCGAAAACGTAATTGAGCGTGTAGCTCAAATTTTATCTCGAAGAAAAAAGAATAACCCTATATTAATAGGCGAACCAGGTGTAGGTAAAACCGCGATTGCCGAAGGTTTGGCATTGCGAATTGTTCAAAAGAAAGTATCTCGTATTTTATTTGGTAAACGAGTAGTTACGCTTGATTTAGCTTCGTTAGTAGCGGGCACAAAATACCGTGGCCAGTTCGAAGAGCGAATGAAAGCAGTAATGAATGAGCTTGAGAAATCACCAGATGTAATTTTATTTATTGATGAACTTCACACCATTGTTGGGGCAGGAGGCGCATCTGGTTCGTTAGATGCCTCTAATATGTTTAAGCCCGCTTTAGCTCGTGGTGAAATTCAATGTATTGGTGCTACAACATTAGATGAATACCGGCAGTATATCGAAAAAGATGGTGCATTAGCAAGACGATTCCAAATGGTATTGGTTGAAGCAACCACCCCCGAAGAAACGGTTCAGATACTCGATAATATTAAAGATAAATACGAAGAGCATCATCATGTTAATTATAGCAAAGAAGCTATTGAAGCATGTGTTAAGCTATCGGATAGGTATATAAGTGATAGATATTTGCCAGATAAAGCCATTGATGTAATGGATGAAGCTGGAGCCCGTGTACACATTAATAATATTCATGTTCCTAAGGCAATAGAAAAATTAGAAGAGTCTATTGAAGAGGTAAAAGAAGAGAAAAATAAAGTAGTTCGTAGCCAAAAATACGAAGAGGCTGCTCGTTTGCGCGATACTGAAAAGCAACTAAAACAGAAACTAGAAGAAGCAAAAGCTGTGTGGGAGGCAGAAACTGAAAAGCAGCGCTACGAAGTTAACGAAGAACATATTGCAGATGTTATTGCCATGATGACGGGCATCCCAGCCAATAGAATTGCTGAAAAAGAGAGCATCAAGTTGCTAGCGATGGCTGATGAGCTTAGCGAAAAAGTAATAGGCCAGGAAAGTGCAATTAAAAAATTAGTTAAGTCGATACAACGTACCAGAGTTGGGTTAAAAGATCCCAACAAACCGATTGGAACATTTATCTTTCTTGGCCCCACGGGTGTTGGTAAAACCGAGTTAGCAAAAGTGCTTTCTGCAAATTTATTCGATAAAGAGGATAGCCTTATTAGAATAGATATGAGTGAGTATATGGAGAAATTCTCTGTATCTAGGTTAGTGGGAGCACCTCCAGGCTATGTTGGCTACGAAGAAGGTGGCCAACTTACCGAAAAAGTGAGACGCAAGCCGTACAGTGTGGTGTTACTTGATGAAATTGAAAAAGCACACCCTGATGTGTTTAATCTTTTATTGCAAGTACTTGATGATGGTATTTTAACCGATGGCCTTGGCCGTAAAGTTGATTTTAGAAACACCATTATTATCATGACTTCTAATATTGGTGTGCGTGATTTAAAAGACTTTGGCTCAGGTATTGGTTTTGCAACCAATTCTAAAGCTAAGGATGATGATGATGAGATGCGTGCTACTATTCAAAAGGCACTAAAAAAAGCATTTAGCCCTGAATTTTTAAATCGTTTGGATGATATAATCGTTTTTAATTCTCTTAAAAGAGAACATATTCACGAAATTATTGATATTTCATTAAGCCATTTAACGAAAAGGATTAGTGACCTTGGCTATAAGATAGAGCTATCTAAAAAAGCTAAAGATTATGTTGCAGAAAAAGGGTACGATCCTCAATTTGGAGCAAGGCCTTTAAATAGAGCTATTCAAAAATATTTGGAAGATCCAATTGCCGAAGAAATCTTAAAAGGAGACTTATCAGAAGGCGATGTGCTTCAAATAGATTTTGATTCTAAAGAAAAAGAGCTCGTATTTTCTAAAAAGAAAAAAGCTAAAAAAAGCAGTAGCGAAAGCGAGGCAAAGTAAAAAATACCAGAGTGTCATTCCTGCGTAGGCAGGAATTTGCCCTGTAGCTTGTATAAGAATAGTTCTCCCTTTTTTGATGTAACAGCTCTTCGATTTAACAGATTTCTGCCTACGCAGGAATGGTGGCTAATCGCAACTCCCTTACCAACTCGGCATTACCATCCCCTTTAATTTACGGTATAAGGTAAGCGCATGCTTATCTGTCATGCCCGAAATATAATCGAGCATTGTTCTAATAGCTTCGTAAACAGATTGCTCCACTGCTTCTTGTATGGGCTCGGGCAATGTTCGAAGTATCATTTTATGGTATTGGGTTGGCTCGCCTTTTAAATGCCCTTGCAAAGAGCCGATAAGGATTTCTAGTAACCCGTTAAGCACTTCGTAGCCTGCTACTTCTTTTTCTACTACAATTTTAGAGCGATAAATCTTTTTAATAGAGATTTTTTTAATTTCTTGAAGTGTTTTGGCTGAGGGTAATAAATCTGTTAATGATTCATCAAATTTACCATTCAGCATTTCTTCTTCGTTTTCTAAAAATACTTCTACTGCTTGGTTTATTAATTCGTTAATTGCTAGTGCACGCAACGTGCCCAATTTTTCATGTAGGAATTTCTTTTCACTAAGCTTTTCGGCATCAAACCTATTGCCAACAATGGGCTTTAGTAGCTCAATGGTTTCATCTAATGTAACTAGCCCTAGCGTGCAACCATCTTCCAAATCAATGATGTTGTAGCAGATATCATCGGCTGCTTCTACTAAAAACGCTAAAGGGTGGCGCGTCCATGAACTGCCTAATGATTTAAGCCCTAGCGTATTTGCCACATCCTCAAAAAGGCCTTTTTCGGATTGAAAATACCCGTATTTTTTCTGGCTAACTCGTTCTTTAATTCTGGTAGCCGAAGCGCTTTTAGGATATTTTGTAAATGCTCCTAAAGTTGCATAGGTAAGGGTTAATCCTTGTTCTTTTTGATTAATTAATCGAAACCCCTGAGCGTTGCCTTCAAAATTTACTAGGTCACTCCATTCTTCTTTAGAACAATTTTTTTGAAGCCAATCAACCAGTTTATTGGTTTGAAAAAAGCTTGAAATGGACTCTTCGCCAGAGTGCCCAAAAGGAGGGTTGCCAACATCGTGTGCCAATGCCGCAGCACTTACAATAGTGCCAATATCATTGGCAGTTACTCCTTTTAAGTTGTGTTTTTCTATAATTTTTTCTCCTGCTCTTTTGCCAAGAGTTCTGCCAACACTCGATACTTCTAAGCTGTGCGTAAGCCTGTTATGAACAAAATCTTGTTCGGGCAGTGGAAACACTTGTGTTTTATCTTGTAGCCTCCTAAAAGGATAGGAAAAAATAATGCGATCGTAATCAGCTTCAAAATTGCTGCGTTCCTTTAGGTTGCTAGTTTTTTTGCTGCCCGATCGTGTTGATGATAAAAGTTGATTCCAGTTCATTGAGTAGTTTTTTATAAATCAATTCCTAAATTAACTTGAAGAAAAATAGGAAAAATTCCTTGGTTTCCAATTCCATCAAAGTAAAAAATTGGTCCCATATCAAAAAGAAAATGAAACTGGCCTTTGCTTCTTTGAATACCCCAAGTGGGGCCAAATGCAAAGTCAGACTCACTAGTTCGCGATATATTAGATTCAAGAGATTTACCTCTTGCTAGAAATCGAGCAGAAACATAATTTCCAGAATTATGTTTTATAGTTTTCCCTTTCCTTAATCTTTTATCAAAATTATAGAAGAATTTATATTGTAGGTCAATAAATGGAGTTATTAATAATACGAATCCAGTACCTATTGAATTTGTTAAATGAGGATAACTGCCACCGTAGCCAACACCAATACCTGTTGAAAGCGTAGATTTGTTTCCAACAGGGAGTTCTAATTCAATAGCGGGGTTCAAAAAATTAATCCTCCACACTTTAACGGTGCTATTAAAAACTTCATTTTGCGAACTCCCTTCAAAAGCAAATAGAAGCATTACTATTAGTATCATTATTATCTTCATATATGGGTTTTATACATTTTACATATCATACAGCTGCATTGTATCTTGTCGTAATAAGTTTGAAAGTGTTTTATAAAGTTCAGGATTATATTTAAATAATTGATGGGGCTGCTCAAAATACAATTCCATACAGATGGCAAAAAACTCATCTTCATTTACTGATGCATATTGCCTAAAAATTGACTTGCCTCCTTTTCTAATATGTTCAATTTCTAATTTGGCAATGCCAAGCCATTTTTGATATTCACCTAAATCAAAGAAATGATGCTCTCCATTCTGAATTAGGTTTTCCAACTTTAAAGCGTGCGCCATTTCGTGCAAGCCCAAATTTATACCATCGGTTGGGTTGGCAAACCCTTCTACAAAATGATGCCACGATAATACGATTGATTTAACATGCGGGTTTACTTCACCTTTATGGTATTGCCTGCTAATGGTTGAGTAATAATCGTTAGGATAAACAAGTATTTTGTTAAAATGCTTAAGGGTAATATCGGGCAAGCCAAAAGTAAGTTGAACTGCTGTAGCTGAAATTAGTGCCTTCATTTCATTGGTAACTGCCTCTAAATCTCTCGGAATAAATGCTTTTGTTAGAAGAAAATAGCTCACCTTTTGTTCAAACTTAATTTTGCTTTTAGGAGGTAGGTGTTGATAAAATTTACTGTGCTTACTAATGGGTGTTTTGTACTGTAATGGCAACGATTTATGAGACATTATTTTAGGCAATAAACCATCTAACCCATAAAACTTATGGGCTAGAATAATTACTGAAATAATAATAATTAGGTAAAAAATCACCAGATGTGGCTATTGGTTTTTTCGTAACAATTCGGTTAAAGAAGTGCTCTTTTCTAGTGTTGTTCTTACCTCTTCAATAGCAACTCTTATTTGTTTCATACTATCTCGATCCCGAATAGTTACTGTGTTATCCTCTAAAGTTTGATGATCGATGGTAACACAATAGGGAGTTCCAATGGCATCTTGCCTTCTGTAACGTTTACCAATAGCATCTTTTTCATCGTATTGAGCTGTAAAGTCAAATTTGAGTTCATTAATAAGTGCTCGTGCCTTTTCGGGCAAGCCATCTTTTTTGGTAAGGGGCAGCACCGCCACTTTAGTAGGAGCTAGTGCAGGGGGTATATTTAGCACCACTCGTACAGACCCATCTTCCAATGTTTCTTCATTATATGCCGCAGATAATACGGCTAAAAACATTCTATCTAACCCAATGGAAGTTTCTACCACATACGGAACATAGTTTTTGTTTTCTTGAGGATCGAAGAACTGTAGTTTTTTACCTGAATGATTTTCGTGGGCAGTTAAATCAAAATCGGTACGAGAATGAATTCCTTCCAACTCTTTAAATCCCATTGGGAAATTATACTCAATATCGGTTGCGGCATTGGCATAATGTGCCATGTTTAGGTGATCGTGGAAACGATAATTTTCAGTGCCTAAGCCAAGTGCATTATGCCACTTCATGCGTTTTTCTTTCCACTCTTCGTACCATTTTAGTTCATCACCTGGTTTTACAAAAAATTGCATTTCCATTTGCTCAAACTCACGCATTCTAAATATAAACTGACGCGCAATTATCTCGTTTCTAAAGGCTTTGCCTATCTGAGCAATCCCAAATGGCAATTTCATCCTTCCAGATTTTTGTACATTTAGGTAGTTCACAAAAATACCTTGAGCGGTTTCTGGTCGTAAGTAAATGGTGCTGGCATCGCCCGCAACTGAGCCAAGCTCGGTTGAAAACATTAAATTGAACTGCCTTACATCGGTCCAGTTTTTAGAGCCCGACACTGGGCACGAAATATCTAAATCTTCAATTAACGTTTTAAAGTCATCATAATTTTGCGTGTCGATGGCTTCCTGCATTCTTGCTTCGATAGAAGCAATTTTTTCTTTATAGCCAACTACTCTACCATTGGTTGAAACAAATTCTGCTTCGTTAAAAGCATCTCCAAAACGTTTGGCAGCTTTTGTAACTTCTTTGGCAATTTTACCTTCAATTTTAGCAATATGATCTTCTACTAACACATCTGCACGGTATCTTTTTTTCGAATCTTTATTATCAATTAAAGGGTCGTTAAAAGCATCTACATGGCCCGATGCTTTCCAAGTTGTAGGGTGCATAAAAATAGCGGTATCAATACCCACTATATTCTCGTTCATTTGCACCATGGCTTTCCACCAATATTGCTTAATGTTATTTTTAAGCTCTACTCCATTCTGGCCATAATCATAGGTGGCAGCTAGGCCATCATAAATTTCGCTAGAAGGGAAAATAAAACCGTATTCTTTAGAATGAGATACGATTTTTTTCAAAAGATTGTCATCATTATTTGCCATAGGCGCAAAAATAGTTAATTGTAAAAAGTAAATGGTTATTAGTACTCAAACTTTAGAGAAACCTCCGTTAAACTCTTTTTAGAGCCCACTATAATATGTAGTATAAATAGGAGATGAGAAAAATGAAATTTTGTGCTTCTAGGGCTAACCGGTCACCTGCTAACTTGTTTCACTGAAACACTCACCTGTTGTTTATGTGGCATGCTCATATTATTTGAAAGATTGCCGCACCCGTAAAAACAGGGTTGCAATGACGTATTATTAATACCCAAATTTCAAGGATACTTCGGCAAGGCTTTTCTTAGAGCCTACCATCGTAAGTGTATCGCCAGCTCTTAGGCGGGTATAGCCATGCGATATAATTACATTGTCTCCTCGTTTTACCGATAGTATAATAATATCTGTTGGTAAGCGAAGGTTACGAATTAATAGCCCTTGTAAATCGGGGTTAAACATTTGTATGTCTAAGGAGTCTTGGCCTTCTTGCATACCTAATAATAAAGAGGCTGCTTGTGGAGAGCGCACAAAATGATCGAGCAGGGATACAATAGCGGTAGAAGGGTCCACAATTAAAGCACCTAACTCGTGAAATTTATTAAAATTATCTCGCTGGTTTAAGCGTACTATCATTTCATGGGTGCCAATATGCTCATATATTAGGTTACAAAGCACTAGGTTTTCTTCATCTGTTAACATAAGCACAACGGCCTCTGAGAGTTTGCAATCTAAGTTATTTAGTGTGCCAATAGTTAACTCATTAATAGGATAAATAGCAAGGTCCTTGTATTCTTCTTTATTAATATCGTGCCGTAGAGTTGCAATTTTAACTTCCCAGCCAGATTCGTGTAATTGGCGAGCAAGTGCCACCGATTGGGGTTCAAAGCCAAATATGATAGCATCTTTTGTGCCATCAAAAGCAGGGGTGTCAGCGCGTGCGTGCCCTTCCTTTACTTTGCTAATTGCCCATTTAAAAATACCTGGCCCCACAATTTGATTTACTACTATTACGGCAATAACAATAGTTGAAAACTCTACACCCCATTCGGGGAAAGTATTGGCAACCACTGTGGTTAATCCTAAACCCACTCCTGCTTGAGTTACATAGGGCATCCAAGCTATTTTTTTCAAAAGTGGGGATTCTTTTGTAATAGATCCTCCAACATAACCTCCAGCTATTAGCCCCAGAAGTCTTACAAAAAACATTATAAAAGCAATTCCGGCTACTTGCACAAACAAGTCTAATTTTAAACTTGCTCCTGCTAATAGAAAAAATGGAATGTAAATATACTTAGCTGATTTTTCTATAATACGGAGAAACTCAGCTCTAAATGCGCTGTAATTTGTAACCCAAAAACTTGCAATTAAACACACCAGCAGAGGCTCAATACTAACACTATGCCCAAATTCTTGAAAGGTAATATCTCCTAGCCAATGATGTAAAACATACGTTAGGTAGCCAAAAAGAAGTATTAGAATGGTTTTATTAAATTGTCTCCAATTAGTTTTTAAAATTCTAACGAGAGAAAAACCAAGTAAAAAACCTGCTCCAACACTAGATACTAGTTCTAATGTGATGATACCAGCAAAAACCAAATTAAATTCTGTACCCTCAAAAAAGGCAACACACACTTCTAACGTAAATGAAAAGAGTAGGATCACAAATACATCAATGAGTACAGTAACTCCAATGGCTGTTTGAACAAAAGGCCCTTTTGCCCGCATTTCACTTACAACTGCAATAGCAGATGCGGGAGAGCGAGCTGTAAATATGGAAGCAAATAAACCAGCAATCCCAACCCTAAATACAGTTGGTAAATCTGCCATAAATGGAATGTATGATGACAAAAAGAAGATTGTGATTCCGCTTAATAAAAAAGTAAAAAACAACTGGCTAAACGTCATCCATTTAATATGCTGAATTCTGCTGCGCATTTCTCGCAAATAGAGTTCGGCACTAGCAGCAAATGCGATGTACGCTAAGGCTATATCATTAACAAAGTTTAAATGTAAAATGGAAGAATCAGGAATTAAGTTTAGTACGAAAGGCCCTGTTAAAATACCCGTTACTAAAAGACCCGTTATTAGTGGGAGTTTTATTTTTCTAAAATAACCTGCAATTTGAGCTGCAGACATTGCCACAACTATAAATCCTAAAATTGCTATTAACGGGTTTATGTATTGATTCATAAAAATTATTCACAGCTCTAAAATTTAAGATAGTAAATTTTTTGTTGGTTGAGATTAGGTTTGAAAAATAGTTTTATTTCTTCTTTACTAAAATTGATTTATACCAAAGCCTTCAAATACTCTTTCTTTAAAATAGGGCATATTTTATAACGTTCTTCTTTGGTATCTTCAAAAAGGGCTTCGAGCACTTCATAAACATTTGTAATACCCCATTTAGATACCCACTCAAATGGCCCCATGGGGTAATTTGTGCCCAGCTTCATGCCTAAATCAATATCATCTCTCGAAGCGGTGCCTTCCATTACCGTATAATAAGCTTCATTTATTATCATAGCAATTATTCGAGGCGTAACCATGCCTACTCTATCATCTACCAATTGATAATCAAGACCTAAGGAAGCCATAATTTTTTCTAAAAATGGCTTTTCTTCTTGGTTATACATCGACACCTCCATAAGGTCTCTTTCAATAAAAGTAGGATGCCCATTAAAACCAAATAGGTTACATTCTACTTGTGATTGATAAACCGCCTGCTCTGCCAAGCTAAAAGTTACGGCATTTAGAAACACTGCCATTTTAGGGTAATTAATGTATTGATCTACATAGTCGGGGTTTTCTTCTACATTAAAATCAAAAACAATATCTGCTTTTTCTAAATGAGATTCTGATAAAAACCCCGAAAAAAGCAATGTGTGATCACCCTTTACTTTCTCTTTTATAAGGTCGGCTTGTTCTTTTGATCCAACAACAATAATGTTCATTCGATAACTATTTATTTTCTACCCCCAAAGGTTAAATTTCATTGATTAATTTTGTCAAAAATACGACAAATCGTTATGGATAAGAAAATCATAAACACAAGTAATGCCCCAGCACCTATTGGCCCTTATAGTCAAGCGGTAGCTTCCAATGGAATGCTGTATGTTTCAGGCCAAATCCCTTTAGATCCATCTACGGGCGAATTAGTTTCTACAGGCATTAAAGATGAAACCCATAGAGTGATGAAAAGCCTTAAAGCCATTTTAGAAGAAGCTGAAGTTAGTTTCGATAATGTGGTTAAATGCAGCATTTTTGTTGCCGACATGGGTGATTTTGGAGCTATTAATGAAGTGTATGGCAGCTATTTTGGCAACAATCCTCCAGCTAGAGAAACAGTAGAAGTTAGCACATTGCCTAAAAATGTTAATGTGGAAATTTCTTGCATTGCAACGTTAAATTAAAAACAAACACGTCATTGGTAGGAACAACGGAGCGGAGCAATCTATTCAAATAACAGATTGTTTCAGTCGTAACCTCCTTCGCAATAACGTATAAATAACTAACATGATTAGAGTTCGATTTGCACCTAGCCCAACAGGAGGCTTACATATTGGTGGTGTACGCACAGCACTTTATAATTATCTTTTTGCCAAAAAATATGGCGGTAAGTTTATCCTTCGTATTGAAGATACCGACCAAAAAAGGAAAGTTGAAGGAGCAGAAGAATACATAATGCAAGCCTTGGATTGGTGCGGAGTAACGCCAGACGAAAGCCCTGCTAAAGGCGGTAATTATGGCCCTTACAGGCAATCTGAAAGGTTAGATTTGTACAAACAATATGTTCAGCAGCTTTTAAATGCTGATAAGGCTTATTATGCATTCGATTCCCCCGAAGAGCTAGAGGCTATGCGTACAAAGTTGCAAGAAGCTAAAGCATCGAATCAACAATATAGTTCTGCTAACCGTATGGAAATGCGAAATGCACTTACAATGGAAGCATCTGAAGTTGATTCTATTATTAAAAGTGGTGCGCCCTATGTAATTCGTATTAAGTTAGAAGCGGATAAAATAGTAGAGGTAAATGATATAATTCGGGGTAAGGTTACGGTTAATACCAACACCATGGATGATAAGGTTTTGATGAAATCGGATGGTTTTCCTACCTATCATTTAGCCAATATTGTGGACGACCATTTAATGGAAATCACTCATGTAATTCGTGGTGAAGAGTGGCTACCCTCGGCTCCTTTACATGTTGTGCTATACCAATACTTTGGGTGGCAAGCACCTGAGTTTGCCCACCTTCCTTTGCTTTTAAAACCCGAAGGTAATGGCAAGCTGAGCAAACGAGATGCCGATAAACATGGCTTTCCAATTTTTCCTCTCAATTATACAGATGCTAAGTCGGGTAATTTGGCTGAAGGCTTTAAGGAGAAAGGTTATTTACCTGAAACAATGGTAAATTTTTTAGCCTTACTAGGCTGGAATTCTGGCACAGAGCAAGAGATTTTTTCTTTAGAAGAATTAAGTAATGTATTTGAGTTAGAACGAATAAGTAAATCTGGGGCAAAATTTGATATTCAAAAAGCAAATTGGCTGAACGAACATTATTTAAGAAGCACACCAGTTAAAGATTTAGCACAAGGTTTAGTTGTAAAAGCAAAACAGAATAACGTTGAATGTGCAATAGAAAAGGCTAAAGCAATTGTTACGCTTTTAATCGAACGAAGCACATTTAAAGACGACCTCTGGAACAATGGGCAGTATTTTTTCGTTAGCCCTACAGAGTATGATCCTAAAACTGTAAAAAAGAAGTGGAAGCCAGAAACGGTTGAAGCACTTGAGCTATTTACAAGTTATATTAATAAGCTTGAAAACCCAACGGCCAAAGTATTTAAAGAGAACTTTGAAAAAACAGTAAATGAGCTAGAGCTAGGTTTTGGTAGAGTAATGCCTGGCTTACGTTTAGCATTAACAGGCCAAGGTGGCGGGCCAGATTTAATGGGAATATTGGCAGTACTTGGAGTGGAAGAATCAATTGAACGAATTAATACTGCAATTGAAAAAATAAAACCAGCATAGTATGAGTAAGCAAAAAAAAGAAACTCCTAAAGTGCATAAAGACTTAGAAGGCTTTGATATCAAGATTGATAAATTTGGTGAGATTAAAGGTAATCTTGACATAGATAAAATCAATGCCTTTTTAGATAAAAACTTAGACGATAAGAAGCTTAAAAAGGAGGAATAATACTTCGTTCTACGGGGTTGAATCTCTAAAAGTAAAAGCACCCATTAATTTGCCTACATAAAAAGCTAGTAATACAACCGCAAAATTGAGTACCGTATTTACTAATACAGGAACTAAGCCAATTTTAGCTAAGCCTAACTTTTTCGAAAAGAAAAACATACCAAAATATAACGCAATAAAGAGCACAGTATTCAAAATCCTCTTGATTTTAGAAGTGGATAAAGTTGGCTCCCCCCATATTTTTAGAATTAATAAGTAAGCAAAGTTGAACCCAATAAGTACTCCTAATTGGAAGCTTGGCACTATGTTGTACAGAGCAACTAAAAAGATGGGAGCACCATAAAATAAGATTGTTCTTTTGCTAATTTTTGTGGTTTCATCTAGGTTTAATTTCTTAAATAAGGTAATAAAACCTGCTGTAAGCATAAGCCCGAATAGTAAACCTCCCAACACATCGCCTAAATAGTGTACGCCCAAATAAAGCCTAGATAAAAAAGTAAGAAGTATCATCGAAATACTCACCACATAAAACCATCTCTTCCTAAAGAGCAATGCCATTCCTAACCACACACATGTAATAATCATTACATGACCTGAGGGAAACCCTTGACGAGCCACATCACTTGCTCTAATTTTCACTAAAAGGTCATTAGAAAATAATTCAAAAAAACCATTTGGTTGTAAATGGCTTAAATCTTCTTGAACGTATTCTCTTCCAAAGCTTTTAAGTGTGGAGTCAACTGCAATGGGGCGAGGGTAATCTACATATTGCTTTGCACCAATTACAAATAAAACTCCCCAGCCCAGTATGTTTAATATAAGAAACCCTTTTCTGTAATTTATGCCCCCAATTAGTACCAGTATGGTTAATAAAAGCAAGTATATGGTACCCATATAGGAAACGGCTTCCATAAATTTATAAAAAAGTTCTGAGTCGAACGATTGAAGGAAGTGGTTAATGTCGGTTCGAAACATAGGAATGGGGGGTGTTGAAAGTCAATAATAGCAAATATGTTCATAAACAAAAAAGCCCCGTAATTACGAGGCTTTTTTGTTTATCTTTTATGGTGCGATATCAACCAAAATCATCAAATGCCACGTTTTCTGGAGGAACACCCCAGTCATCGCACATTTTTTGCACCGCGTTATTCATCATTGGAGGGCCACAGTAATAAAACTCTATATCTTCAGGAGAATCATGTTTTGCCAACTGCTGATCAATTACTGCATTATGCACAAAGCCAGTAAAACCATCGCCTTTAGCGTCTTCCATATCCTTTTTATTAACCCAATTATCTTCTGGCAATGGATCGGAAAGCACTACATGAAATTTAAAATTAGGAAACTTCTTTTCTATTTCTCTAAACTCATCTACATAAAATAGTTCACGTTTAGATCTGCCACCATACCAATACGTTACTTTTCTACCTGTTTTAAGCGTATGAAATAAATGGAATAAATGCGAACGCATTGGCGCCATGCCAGCACCACCACCCACATAAATCATTTCTGAATCTGTATCCTTAATAAAGAACTCGCCATAAGGGCCAGAGATAGTTACCTTATCTCCAATTTTTCTTGAGAATACATACGAAGAGCAAATGCCAGGATTTACATCCATCCATCTCTTCTTATCTCTATCCCAAGGCGGTGTTGCAATACGAATAGTAAGCATTACGATATTACCTTCAGCAGGGTGGTTAGCCATAGAGTAGGCTCTGAAAATTTCCTCCCCATTTTTCATTTTAAGATCCCATAAACTAAAGGCATCCCAATCTTCTTTAAACTTATCCGCTCCAGCAGGGTCGCTTGGGTCAGGCTCAATATTCATATCCTTAAATTCCACCTCAATGGATGGCACATCAATTTGAATATATCCACCCGCTTGAAAATCTAAGGTTTCACCTTCCGGTAATTTAACAATAAAGGCTTTAATAAATGTGGCAACGTTGTAATTAGATATTACTTCACACTCCCATTTTTTAATTCCAAAAATCTCATCCGAAACTCTTATTTCTAAGTTTTCTTTTACCTTAACTTGGCAAGCTAAACGCACATTTTCTTTTTGCTCCTCTCGGCTTAAGTGGCCAACCTCTGTTGGCAAAACTTCTCCACCACCAGACTCAACAGTACATTTACACATACCACATGTGCCACCACCACCACAAGCAGCAGGTAAAAATATTTTGTTGGCAGAAAGTGTAGTTAGTAAAGTGCCTCCGGCAGGAGTTACAATTGCGTTGTCTTTATCATTATTAATAACAATATTAACATCGCCCGATTGCACTAATTTTGACTGTGCAAAAAGAAGTATTAACACCAACAGTAGAATTACCACTGAAAATGCAACTATCGCTGTAATTATTACGGTACCCATGGTTCAATTTTTATTGGTATAAGTAGCACAAATATATTCATAAAAGAGAGAAATAACCATGGTAACATGTGAAACCTTGTGGTTAAAGATACAAGATATTAGACATAAGATGTTAGACTTTCTTTTTATTGTATTTTATCTAATAATCTTACATCTAAAATCTGAATAGCTGTTTCCAAGTGCTTTTATAATAATTATATTTAAGTGTACTTGGCAGGGCTTTAAACCAATATTTATTTAACTCAACAGCAAACGAAGGTTGCATATAGCAGTTTATTGTACAACCCTCACATTCAGGCAATTTGCCTTCTTGCTTTACAATGTTTTTAACTGGCTTTGATAAATACAGCTGTGTTAAATCTCCATTTATATCAAAACTTTCTTTTCCTAAATGATAACAAGGCAACACTAATTTGTTATCTGGTGAAATTACAATCGTACTGCTTGCTGCTTTGCAAACAGGATTAGAAATTGAGTTACCACCGTCTTCTCGCAAGGTTATGAAAGCATCGTTTAAATATACTCTGGGTTTCTTCCCCCAAGCGCTTAGCTCTTTTAGTTGTTGGGTAGATAAGGAATCATCTACACCTAACCCATTATACTCAAATGCAGGGTTTAGCACCATTAACAAATTGTTAGGCACAACTATTTGCTCGTAAACAGGTTTAATTTGTTCGAAATTACCCTTGAAAACAGTAAAAAGAATGTCTGGAGTTTCGCCTAGCTCCTTCGCTATTTTTATAGATTCTATTACGTAATCAAAACAAGGTACGCCTCTCATTTTATTATGCTCTTCTGCAATTGAAGAGTCTAACGAGAAGTGGAGCATATCTATTAAGCCTGCCAGCTTCTTCGCTTTTTTAGGGTAAAGCAAAGCATTGGTAGTTACGGTTGTAATAAACCTAAGCGCTTTCGCTTCTTGTAAAATTTCAGGTAAATTGGGGTGAAGCAGGGGCTCACCACCTGTAAAATCAATTACTTTAACGCCCAGTTTTTTAAGACTGATAAAATTTTGCTTGATGGTTTCTAGCGAAGCATACTGAGATGGAATCTCCCAAATATCGCAAAAACTGCATTTGGCATTACACTTATAGGTAAGGTAGTAATTACAAAGTACAGGATGATTTATTAAGCGCATGCTTGCCAATTATTTTCGTCATTCCTGCGTAGGCAGGAATCCCTTTCTGTTTGGCTCAGTTTAGAACAGATTCCTGCCTACGCAGGAATGACGTGGAGTATAATTTAAGTCTTAATCATTTTTAAGAGCTTGGTCAACCTAGCTTTTAAGTCTCTTCTATCAACAATAAAATCTAAAAAACCGTGGTCTAGCACAAACTCAGAACTTTGAAAACCTTTAGGCAAATCTTTGCCGATGGTTTCGCGAATAATTCGAGGCCCCGCAAATCCAATTAATGCGCCAGGTTCGGCAATGTTAAAATCGCCTAACATAGCAAATGATGCCGTTATACCACCTGTTGTGGGGTCAGTTAGTAAAGAGATATAAGGTGTTGTGGTTTCGGATAGCTGAGCTAACCTTGCTGAAGTTTTTGCCAATTGCATTAGCGATAAACTCGCTTCCATCATTCGGGCTCCGCCTGATTTTGAAATCATTAAAAAAGGCACTTCATTTTTAATAGAGTACTCAATTGCTCTTGCAATTTTTTCGCCTACCACAGAGCCCATCGATCCTCCTATAAAAGAGAAATCCATACAAGCGATATTTATATCAATGCCATTGATTTTTCCGTATGCCGTACGTACAGCATCTTTAAGGTTTGTTTTCTTTTTAACAGCTTCTAAACGTTTGGTGTAAGGTTTGGTATCAACAAACCCAAGTGGGTCGGCAGATACCATATCTTTATCCATTTCAGTAAACTTGTTATTATCAAAAAGAATTTCAAAATATTCATTTGATCCAATACGCACGTGATAGCCATCTTCAGGACTTACATACGCATTATTCTTTAGTTCTCGGGTATGAATAATTTTACCTTTAGGTGTTTTATACCACAATCCATCAGGTGCTTCTTTTTTTGCTTCGGTGGGAGTTAAAATTCCCTTATCTTTTCTTTTAAACCAAGCCATATTTTCTTTTATTGTTGCCTGTTAAGTAGTACAGGCAGCCTCTGCGTAAAGGTAAAACAAAAAAAGACCAATTGAATAATCCAATTGGTCTTCTCATACATATAGATGTAACCTTCTTATTTTTTCTCTTTAATACGAGCAGCTTTACCTTGTAATCCTCGTAGGTAGTACAATCTTGCTCTTCTTACTTTTCCTTTTCTAAGAACTTCAATCTTATCCAAGTTTGGAGATAGAATAGGGAAAATTCGTTCAACAGCAATGCCGTTAGATACTTTACGAACCGTAAATGTTTCACCATTTCCATTCCTATGCCTACGTTGTAAAACAGTACCTTGAAATTGCTGAATACGCTCCTTATCGCCCTCTTTAATTTTATAATGAACATTAATAGTATCGCCAGCTTTAAATTCTGGATGATTGCCTCTTAATGCAGCGTTTTCTTCTTCTACTAGTTTGATTAAATCAGTCATTTTATGCGTATTTATATACGATTTTTTAAATCGGACTGCAAATATAGAAGTTTTTATAATAAACAACACCAATTACTGCTAAATATGAAACTGTTTGAATAGATGTCTTTTTTTTTCATTATACATATATTTTATTACTTTTAACGCTATGATTATTAACACACCTACAAACCCTACACAAAAAACGGCAGCAACCCTTATTACATTAGGGGCAATTGTAGTTATTCTATTATTTTTTAAGAGCTTTCTTCAGCCATTGGTGTTTGCACTTTTGTTTTGGTTTATTATTATCGAAGTTAGAGGAGGGTTGAGCAAACTTAAAATATATAAAAAATCTCTTCCTAAAGTAGTTCTCACAACATTTAGTACACTTATTGTATTTTTCGGATTTTACGTTTCTATTGATATAATAATTACAAATATTAACAAGCTTACTGATAATTTTGACCTTTATAGCACCAACTTAATTGCCCTATTGGAGAGAGTAGAAGGTTTAATAGGGGTAGATAATTTAGGCAAAAATTTGGAATCTCAAAAGGGACCTTTGCTGAAATCAGCAGCTAATGCAGCTTCTTCGTTAGCATCATTTGTGGGTAAACTATTATTGGTGTTTTTCTATGTGTTATTTCTTTTGATGGAAGAAACTCAAATTAACAAAAAGATTGATAAGATTTACGGTAGTGGTACAGATTCGCACAGAATACTAAAAACATGGCATAAGATACATGCTTTGTTGAGTGATTACTTAACAATAAAGCTATTAACAAGTTTCTTAACGGGCATGCTTAGCTTTTTTGTTCTTCTTTTTTTAGGTATCGAATTGCCAGCACTTTGGGCATTTATTATTTTTCTGCTCAATTTTATTCCTAGTGTAGGTTCAATAATAGCCACTTCTTTTCCTGTGCTTTTTTCTATTATTCAATATGCGGATGTTAAACAAACCATAAGCGTACTAGTAGGGGTTATGGCGGTACAAGTGCTTATAGGCAATGTGATTGAACCCAAACTGCTTGGCAATAAATTAAACCTTAGCCCATTGGTGGTAACTATTGGTTTGGTGTTTTGGGGAGCACTTTGGGGGGTTATGGGAATGCTGCTTTCTGTGCCGATCATGGCTTCACTAATGATTATTTTTAGTCAGTTCCCAAATACTAAGAATATTGCCATTTTCTTATCTCAAAACGGTGAAATTGATGTGTTAACAGATGACAAATAGTGTTTTATCTAACCTAGCAATTTAGCTCTAAGTGCTTCAATCTTTTGCAAAATAACCTTAAAAAATTTGTTTCGGTGTTTTTCTGATACTACACTTATTAAATCTGATTTCTTAATTATATTTTTAAGTGTTCGAAGAGTTTCATTACAAAACTCTGGATTACTTGTGGTTAAAATATTGAGTACATTATGGGTGATATTAACAATTTTTCGATCTCCCAAATCAAAAAATATGGTATTGTCGCCAATGGTAATTTCGTTATAATAGAGCTTATAGTTGTTTTTATCTTCGGTTGATGGATGAATTAAAGAGGTTTTATATCCAAGAGCTGCATCGCTTTTAATATGCAAAATCAATTGTTTAAGTTCATCAAAAATAGAGGCCAACAAACTTAAATCAGTAAAATATCCACTATCGTAATAAAACTCTATTTGATTTAGGGTACTATTCACTGTTTCTTTATTCCATATTTCTGTTGATGGTATTTTGAGGTATTCTCCTCTAATTTGCCTGCCTGTTTCAAAAATCGAATTAGGAATTAAAGCAGGATCATACTGATCTGTCTCAAATTTAGCATCTCCTAAGATAGTTTTATACCAGAAAAATAGCTTAAAAGCAGTAATTTGAGGGTATTCAAAATACTGTACCAGGGGAATATCTTTAGCAATATAGATTAACTCCTTCTTTTCAAAGCCCGCTACCATTTTCATACTATTGAGAATAGAATTAAAATAAGCTTCGAAACTCAGGTTGCCATTGATAGAGCGGTAATTGAAAGAAACATTATCAATGTTGTTTTGTAGCAATGAATCGAATGAAATATGATAAGAAGTGCCCAGCTTAAGCAGCTCTTCAATCGATAGTAATTTTTCTCCCCTTATTCTGCGGTAAGCACTATCGTTGCTAATGTTAAGTACTAAGGCAAGCTCATCTACAAATGAGGTGTTAGCAGGCAGAAGCTGCTTTATTTTTTCAAAAATTCTATCCTGAATATCTATAGCATTTTGCATTGGTCTAAAAGTACAAAATCATTTTAGTAATTTTTGCAAAACATAATTTTCTGAGTTGCAAAAAATGCCAAGGGTTAGGATTAATATGGTTATAACTTTAAACTGTAAACCAAGTTACCTGAAGCCATGGAAACCTTACGAAAAAAATCAATTTACACCTCTTGTATTTTTCTTACATTAATCGTTTTTCTCTTAGCTTCCTGCTCATCCCTTTACTACGCACCCAATGCTCCTAATGTTCCCTTGTTTCAAGAAAAGAACGAATTTAGTGCAGCCGCATCTTTTAGTTTGGGTGATGAAATTAAATCTATTCAAGTGCAAACTGCTTATGCTATCGATTCTATGATGGCTATTCAGATAAATGGGATGTACTCAATAAGAGATAAAAATTTTTATGGAAATTATTTGGAAGGAGCCTATGGGTTTTTTGGTAATGTTTCCGAAAATTGGGTTTTAGAAGCTTATTTTGGCTATGGAGTAGGCAATGTTTATAGAGAGTATCAAACTCCTTATTGCTCCACCACCACGAAGGCTGAACAAGGCTTTAAAGCAAATTTTAACAAATTGTTTTTTCGCCCAAGTATTGGTTATACTCATAAGGGTTTTGAGTTTGCATTTACCTACGGATTAAGTGTATTGAGTTTTACTTCTGTTTCTTTAACTAACCCTTCTAATATTAGCACTCAAGTAAATTATGCTTGCAATACTAACAATTTACATGAAGTAAGAAATAGCACATACTCATTGACAGAGCCAGCTGTAACATTTAGATTTGGAGAGCGTAGAGGGGTGAAATTCCAAACCCAATTTGGCGTTTCGAAAATACTATTTTCAAAAGAATATGAACCAAAAATATATGCAAACATTGGCATTAATATAAAGCTAAATATGAAGAGTTCTAAAAAATGAGGATATTAAAGACCAACAATGGGTTTGTTGTGTTATTATTTATTT
>CAZQWZ010000010.1:0-26991 GCA_964596935.1 uncultured Roseivirgaceae bacterium | reverse complement strand
AAACACATATTGCTATTTGCTAAAAACTCAAAGAGCGTCATTTCGTAGTGCAACGCCTGCCAGCCGCAGGCAGGGAGAAATCTTTGCCACTTATAGTAACTGACTACATGGCTAAGATTCCTGCGGAATGACTTGCAGGAATGGTTTTAATGGAATAATAAGCATTTTTAGCTGTGTTATTTAGAACTCAACCCTAAAACGCAATAAAATTTACCACTCAATTAGCGCTGATGCCCAAGTAAAACCACTGCCAAACGCTGCAAGGCAAAGTAAATCGCCTTCTTTAATTTTTCCTTGCTCCCAAGCTTCGCTCATGGCAATGGGAATAGAAGCAGCAGTGGTATTGCCCAAATGCATAATATTATTAAACACTTTTTCATCAGGCATATTTAGTTTACGTTGAATGAATTGGCTTATCCGTAAATTGGCTTGGTGCGGAAATAATAAATCAATGTCTTCTGTATTTTTTCCAACTGCTGCAAGTGCTTCTCTAATAACTTCTTCAAAACGAACTACTGCATGTTTAAAAACTGTACTGCCGTTCATTTTTGCATTAAAGCTGCCACTCTCTATTAATGCTTGACTTAGTCTTACTTTGCGGCTACTACCAGGATCTTTTACATAAAGTTCTTCTGCGTAATTTCCATCAGAATGTAAATGAGTTGTTAAGACGCCCTTATTTTCTTCTGTAGCTTTTAATATAACGGCTCCAGCTCCATCAGCAAAAATTACGTTAGTATCTCTGCCTGCAGTAGTTTTATCTAAGGCTGAAGATTGGATTTCAGCACCAACCACAAGTACATTTTTATACATTCCTGATTTTATAAAAGCATCGGCCGTAGATAATGCATATATAAAACCCGAGCAAGCATTTCTTATATCCATTGCAGCAACTTCGCCTCCCAAACCTAACTCTCGTTGAAGCAAAACACCAGATCCAGGAAAGAAATAATCGGGAGTGATAGTGGCAAAAACTATAAATTCAATTTCATTGGCTTCCATGCCAGCACGCTTTAATGCTAACTTGCTAGCTCTCGTTGCCATGTTGGCAACTGTGTCTTTATCAGGGTTAAACCACCTACGTTCTTTTATGCCCGTTCGCTCCTGAATCCATTCATCAGAAGTATCTACAAACTTGGCTAAATCATCATTGGTTATAATATTTTCTGGTACATAATGCCCAACTCCAACTATTTTTGAATTCATAATATGCTTAGTATGATGGAAAAATAAGTGTTTTACTTATAATTAACAATCAAAGCAGGTTAGAACTAATGAAACAATGAGTAAATGCTAAATTGTAGGCTTGATGGTGTTGAGAAAATTGATTTTTGTCTATCGTTCGCTAAAATTCGCATATTAATCAACCCAGTATTTGAGGCCATTTTCTAAGTTATAAAAATTGCTATAATTAGAATGTTTATATAGCTGCTCAATTGCATAGGCACTTCTTACGCCACCCGAACAATAAAAAATTACATTGCCTTTTAATGGAATATCTTCACTGTTTTCTATAATATCATTCAACGGAATGTGGATGCCACCAATATGTCTAATCGCTCGTTCAAATACTTCACGTACATCTACTAAATGTGTGTTATCGGGTGAATTTGCTAACCACTCTTTTAATGTATTTACATCTATCGATTTCATTCTAGCAGGTGTTTCGAGTTTAGAAGAGCAAAACTCTTCATAATCAATTAATTGAGTTACTTTATTTTCAAGATTGGCTTTGCCTAGTTTTATTTTTTGATTATAATAATGAAGGCTATCAAATAAATATAGTTTGCCTGCTAATCCGGGGGCAAGGCCAGCCGCTAATTTAATCGCTTCTACTGCCATCATAGAGCCAATTATGCCAGGCAATGCACCAATAACGCCACCTTCGGCACAATTAGGCACAGCGTTTGGATCTGGAGGGGTAGGGTGTATATCTCGGTAATTGGGGCCTCCTTTATAATTAAAAACAGCACATTGCCCTTCGAAGCCATGCACAGAACCATATACTAAAGGTTTACCCTTAATTACGCAAGCATCATTTATTAAGTATCGGGTAGGGAAGTTATCAGTTCCATCAATAATTACATCAAACTGGTTTATAATATCTAATGTATTTTCACTTGTTAGTTTATCAGTAAATGTTTTAAATCTAACGTTTGGGTTTAGTTTTTGAAGTACTTTAACAGAAGTTTTAGCTTTGTTAGTACCAATTGTATTATTTGTAAATAATACTTGCCTTTGTAGATTAGAAAGGCTTACTTTATCAAAATCTGCAATACCAATGGTGCCAACGCCAGCGGCAGTTAAATATTGCAATAGGGGAGCGCCTAAGCCACCTGCACCCACAACAAGTACACTTGCAAGTTGTAGCTTTTCTTGTGCATCTTGCCCAAATCCTTGCAATACAAAATGGCGGCTATATCTTTCTAATTCTTCGTTTGAAAACATTTTATTATTACAAAATAATTACAATAATAATACTTCAATATTTATTCCTGTTAGAGTCTCCTGCAAGAGACTGAAAGGGGTTAAAATAGCACGTTATTGCGAACCCAATAGCAAAGCAATGACATCTGCCTAAATGTGCATTGGGTGAAACAATCTGTTTGTTTACTAGCGAACAGATTGCTTCGCTGCGTTCGCAATAACGTTTACCATATTTTCCTGCTCCGAGTCTCCTGCAAGGGACTCTCTGAGTAAGGGCAGTGTTTCTAATGTTTCGTGAGGGCACGAACCAAGGAGGAGATAAATAGCGTGATTTATATTCTTGTATTTAATTGATAACCAATTCGTCTTATGTCTATAGTTTAACTGTCTTATGTCGCCATATTAATAAAATGCTTCAATGTAATATCTGCAATGGTATTACCAATAGCCAATGAGGCAGTAGCTGCAGGCGATGGTGCGTTATACACATTAATCGTTCTGTCACTTTCGTGAATAGCAAAATCATCTAATAATCCTCCATCTTTGTCACATGCTTGGGCGCGCACACCTGCACCACCCGGAACAAGGTCTTGGGTTGTAATTTCTGGCAATAAGCGTTGTAAAGCTTTTGTAAACGCAGCTTTTGAATAAGATCGGTAAAAT
Organism: uncultured Roseivirgaceae bacterium; assembly: GCA_964596935.1. Taxonomy (GTDB): domain Bacteria; phylum Bacteroidota; class Bacteroidia; order Cytophagales; family Cyclobacteriaceae; genus JAKISE01. Next base: position 23,901 of record CAZQWZ010000010.1, on the reverse strand, counting down.
TCACCCATGCCTGTTTTCCAATTCTTAGCAACTACTTTTCTAAATCCAGGCCAAGCCAATGTTTCCAAAAACTCGCCAATATTAACATTAGATTTTTTGTACCCTTCACGGCTATATGCTAATACTGCATTTGGCCCTGCTTCTACACCTCCTTTTTTCATACGGGTAAAATGCACGCCTAAAAATGGGAAGTTAGGATCGGGCACAGGGTACACCAAGTTCTTGATAAGGTATTCTTTCTCTTTACGCAGTTTAAAATACTCACCTCTAAAAGGTATTATTTTAATAGGCTCATGGTCTCCGTTTATTTGGGCAATTTTATCAGAGTATAAACCAGCACAGTTAACTATATAACTGGCTTCAAAAGTGCTATTTGAAGTATGTACAGCTACAGATGTGCCTGTTTTATCAACTTTAATAACCTTGGAGTTAAGTTGAATATCACCGCCCATATTTTTAAATACTTCGGCCATCTTTTCAGCAACTACCGAGTAGTTTACAATACCTGTTTGAGGAACATGAAAACCTTTAATGCCATTTATATGAGGTTCGTATTCTTTAATGCCTTCAGCATCAAGCATTTTTAAGCCAGATAATCCATGTTCAAGCCCTCGATTGTATAGTTTTTCCAATTCAGGCAGCTCGCTTTCATCAATAGCAACTACTACCTTTCCACATAATTCATAATCAACATTATGAGTATCGCAAAAGTCGATTAGCAGATGGTATCCACTGATGCAATTAATCGCTTTTTGGCTGCCTGGCTTGTAGTATAATCCTGAGTGGATTACTCCACTATTATTACCTGTTTGATGCGCTGCAATTTTAGATTCTTTATCAAGAACAAGTACTGATAACTCAGCTTTTTTTTCTTTTAATTTTAATGCTGTTGCCAAGCCAACAATGCCTGCACCAACAATTATTACATCGTATTTCATGGGTACTAAAAATCTGATAATATATAGGCGAAAATAGCTTTTTTTTCTTTCCTTTCGATGCTTGCAAGCGTATTTTTGAGGCCTGAAATAATATAGGCATGAAGTCCGAAAAAGAGCTCTCGCCAGAACAAGCAGTTGAGAAATTAATTCTGGAGATAGAATATATATACATTCTGCCGCAGCAACGCCACAGGCACTTGTTAAAGCCATGGTTAAGCGTGCAGATGAGCTAAAAAACATAGAAATTTATCATTTGCATACCGAAGGAGATGCTTCTTATACAGATGCAAAATATAAAGATTCTTTTCATTTAAATGCCTTGTTTTTGGCTCCAAATGCTCGGCTAGCAGTTGCGGAAGGAAGAGCAGATTTTATTCCATCATTTTTAAGTGAAGTGCCCATTATGTTTCGTAGGGGACACATTCCTTTGGATGTGGTACTAATTCAAGTTTCACCACCTGATAAACACGGGTTTTGTTCTTTAGGCGTTTCAATCGAAGCAACTTTAGCTGCTATGGAAGTAGCCCATACCATTATTGCTCAGATAAACCCACAAATGCCAAGAACCCATGGAGATGGACAGATTCATCTAAGCCAAATTAGCTCGTACTGTGTTTGTGATGAGCCAATTATGGAGTATGACCCACATGTACTTACAGATATTGAATTGCAAATTGGTAAACATGTGGCAGGTATTATCGAAGATGGAGCCACGTTACAAATGGGTATTGGTGCTATACCTGAAGCTGTATTAAACTATTTGGGTAATCATAAGGATCTTGGTGTTCATACTGAAATGTTTTCAGATGGTATTCTTCCATTGGTCGAAAAGGGAGTTATTAATGGAAGAAAAAAGGTAATACATCCTGGGTTTATTGTTACTGGTTTTTTATTGGGCACTCGAAAACTTTATGATTTTGTTGATGACAACCCAATGGTTCGAGTTAAAGATATTGAATATGTAAATGATTCAAGTGTTATCAGAAAAAATCCGAAAGTTACAAGTATTAATAGCGCAATAGAAATAGACATTACTGGCCAAGTTTGTGCAGATTCTATTGGTACACGAATTTACTCTGGTGTTGGTGGGCAAATGGATTTTATTAGAGGAGCATCTCTTAGCGAAGGCGGAAAACCCATAATTGCGATGGCAACACGTACTAAAAAAGGGGTTTCTAAAATTGTGCCTTTCTTAAAGCAAGGTGCAGGTGTGGTTACAACACGTGCTCACGTACACTATATTACTACTGAGTATAGGTAGTAGATTTGTATGCGCAAACGCTAAGAGAACGTGCTAAACGATTAATTGAAATATCTCATCCAGATGATCAAGAAGATCTTGAGCGTGCTACATTTGAAAGGTTTAAATAAGAATAGAGATAAGCACTTAACTACCTATACAAATTGTAGTTAAATGGTATAGTAGGGGTATATTATTTTACAAAACAACCTAACTGGATTAGCATTGGAATATTAACGGATTCCTCCGATAGCCATCGGAGGAATGACCATAACGTTTTATTTTCATTAGATTAATATGTATCTATGTGCTTACCTTTAAATAAGAATTAATGAAGGATATTCAAAACGAGCAAGATGTAAAATTGGTTTTAGATGCTTTTTACGAAAAAGTAAAAGTTGATGAAGCCATTGCTTATATTTTTAACGATGTCGCCAACTTAAATTGGGATGATCATATGCCTAAAATTTATGCCTTTTGGGAGGCTTTATTATTAGGAAAACCAGGTTTCGGTGGCGATGTTATGGGTATGCATATACGCTTACATCAAAAAGAAAAACTTACAAAGGCTCATTTTGATCAGTGGATAAAATTATTTACGGAAACAGTTAATGAGATGTATGAAGGAAGTAAAGCCAGTGAAGCAATTAACAGGGCTAACATTATAAGAAATACAATAGAATTTAATATTCAAAGAGCGGGTTAATGGGTAATATGAACAAAAGCACCATTGTATTTAGTCTATTACTAATTATTGTTGTTATAGCTCTGGTTGGCCCTCAGCCCCAAACACCAACTTATAGTACTAGGTTACCTAAGGTTAATAGTAATCTTCAAGCTCTTTCAGATTCAATTGATAAAGCCGAAGCCTCCAATAGGTTTGTTAAGCTTAATAACGAAGCCAGAATAGTGTGGGCAGATTCTTTGCATCAGCAAACGGAGTGGTCAATTGTATATCTTCATGGATATACTGCTTCGCAGATGGAGGGAGATCCGGTACATAAAAATATAGCCAAAAAGTACGGCATGAATTTGTACTTAGCTCGTTTAGATGGCCACGGTTTAGCATCCGATAGTGCTTTGTTTCATATGACGGCCGATGGCTTATGGGAAACCTCTAAAAAAGCATTGGTAATAGGAGAGAAGCTTGGAAAAAAAGTAATTCTCATGAGCACATCTACAGGTGGTACTTTGGCTTTAAAGTTGGCTTCAGTATATCCTGATAAGGTTTCGGCTCTTATAAATTATTCGCCTAATGTGAAAATAAAAGAAAGAATGGCGTGGATGCTAAATAATCCTTGGGGTATAACCTTGCTTAATATGCAATCTGAAAATGGCTATGTGATTAATTCGGGTGATGAAGATTCTGTTATCAACCAGTATTGGACTACCAAATACAGAATTGAGGCTTTGCCTCAACTTCAAGAGTTGATTGAAACGACTATGGTGAAAGAGGTTTTTAAATCAATAAAAATACCATCACTTACTATAGCCTATTACAAGGATAGAAAGCATCAAGATCCAACGGTAAAGGTTTCAGCAATGAAATGGATGCACCGAAAATTAGGAACACCAAAGAACCTTAAGAAATATATTAAATTAGGTAGCGTGGGTGTTCATCCATTGGCTTCTGGCCTTAGATCTAAAGATTTAGAAGGGGTTGAAAGAGAAACCAGTATTTTTATAGAAGAAATATTGGCTATCAAAAATTGAAATTAAACTGCTAATATTGCAGTTATTATATTTATTCGCAGAGCGAAAGCCGATTTCTTATTTGGGGCAATTTTTAGGATTTCAAATAAATAGAGGATTCTATTTATCTAATGCTAACTGAATTTCGATATCCTTATTATTAATTGTCTTGGTTTCTAAACTAAAAGGCATACAAACAATTTTAAGCACATCTTTCAAAGCCATTGAATTGTTCCACTCTCCTGAAAAAGTCATTTGCACAATCTTTTTGTCAGCAGAAATAGAGACATTATAGCTCTTTTCAATATCGATAAATACAGTTTCTAATTTAACTTTAGCATAGGTGTAATTATCAATAAGCCACTCTGGCTTAATATTATTAGCAAACACCTCTTTGCTAAGTTTTAGGTTTTCTGTTTGAGTAACCTTTTCACCCTTAGTTATTAATATTTTATTAATAGAGTTATCAACTTCAACCTTTCCTGTAAAACATTTAACCAAAAAGTTTTTATCTCTTGAGAACACATTAAAAGAGGTGCCTAATACTTTAATAACACCGTTATTGGTAATTACATTAAATTGCGACCCTTTTTTTACCTTAAAAAATGCTTCTCCAGATAAATTTATTGATCGGTTAAAATACCAAGTGATTGAATTATACGATGCTTTACTTTCGGCATTAAGATTTACCGAAGACCCATCGGGAAGAGAAATGGCAACCTTTTGATTAATGTTTGTTGAAAACTCAACTGTTGAATTATAAAAAATGGCATAGGAAACAATAATAGCTGTTAAACTGGCTGCTATTGCCCATTGCCATTTTTCAAGCGAAATTATTCGCTTTCTTTTAGTTCTAATTGTAGTATGTACCGAATGCCAAATGGCTTTCTTGTCTCTTTTGCTAGGTATTGCCCATCCTGATAATGCCTTATCAATACGCTTATCAAGTTCTTCTCTGCTCATATTCTTCTTCTTGTAATAATTATACAAACCATTTCAACTTTACCCTACCATTTTATGTGATTTATTTATCACTCACCACAAAATTTAATGTATCGCTGCTAAATGCTGAAAAAATACCGAACCCATTTGATAAATTACCAGCATTTGTAGATCCTGTTCCTGAACCACTTATGCGATATAGGTTTTCATAATCTTCGGTTATTGTGTAAAGAATAAATTGCTTGTTACCAATGCTTTGCACATCATTAGGTGTTATGCTAAGGCTATTTTCTTGGGTAGGCACACTAAAAAAATTATTAAAGGGAAACGCTGTATCATTAGGATTTTGATCTGCTATTATACCTAAATGCCAAAGTGTATTGGGGTTTTGCCAAGTCATCTGTATCATATCAGACTCAGCGTTTATAAAAAGTGTATCCTTGCTAGCTTTTAATTGCTTTGGTGGAGCAGGAACGGTTGTTATAGCAGTGTATTCTTTATTATTATACCTAATTAGCAGTTCGTAAGTGTTGCCACTAATAATTTTTAAACTTCCATTTTTATCCGAAAACAATCCTGTATTATTATTATCAACTAGTTTATAATAAAAGCCATTTGAAAATATAAATACTTCGGCATCTGAAACACTCATTGGGTTTGTTTGAGAAGCAATCGGATTAACAAAACTTAATTTTATATTCTCAACGGGTTTGTTTTCAAAAATATATGCTTCAACCACCAACGATGATTCTCCTAGGCCTTGTTCAAGATTTGCGTTACAAGCAACAATAAATAAAATAAAAACTATATAATATCTCATATTAAAAACTCCAATTAAGAAATAAACTTGGTGTTACTCCTAAGAGTAAAATATCGGAAACTACATATTTATCATCACTTAGTATCTCTTCATTTTCATCAAAAGTTATTTTACTAAATCTTCTATATTTTATATTTTTCCGATTGTAAACATTAAATATAGAAAGCCCAACCTTTGCTTTTGTATTACCTAAGTTAAAGTGGTAAGTTGATGATAAATCTAACCTATGGTATGCAGGTAACCTTCTATTATTAATTCTAGAATAGGCTACATTATTAATGGTAGAACCATCAAGGGTTGTTAAAGAATAACTGCCCTCGGGGGAAGAGTAGGCCTTTCCTGTTCCATAAATCCATATTAAGGAGAAGTCCCAAGGGCCAGCCTTGTACATATTAACTAACTTTAATTCGTGGCGTTGATCAAACCTAGAAGGAAAAGGATCTCCACCATTTAAATCTTTAAAATAATTTATAGATTTACTTAATGTATAGCCAATCCAACCTGAATATTTTCCAAAACCTTTTTCAATCATTACTTCAATGCCCGTGGTTATGTTATCACCAGTCGCATATAGCTGATCTTCGCCAATGTCTTCTAAGTCGAAATTTCTTAAAGAGGGCAGGTATTCAACTTCATCAAACGTATTTGAAACATATGCCTCAATATCAATAGATGCTATTGGAAACTCCATATGTACTCCACCAGCCCATTGGTTAGCGTTAATTACAGGAATATCATTATTGGCTAATATCCAAAAATCAGGATTGCTTGTGTATAAATCTAGTCGCAGTATCCTCGATATCATTTGGTTATTTATTCCCCAAGATGTTTTAAGAGTAACCCAATCAGCAATGGCATATCTCAAGTTTACTTTAGGTTCAAAATACAATGTATTGGTTTGGTTATAGTAATTGCCTCTTAGTCCAATGTTGGTTTCTAATTTTGGTGTTATGTAGAGGCTATAATCTCCATAAAATTGAAATTGATTTCCCTCTTGATTAAAAATTGGAAACTCATCTTCATTTACAATGGATAATAGATTGATAGTGTTAAACGTATTGGCAATGCCAAAGTTTAAAATTGAGTTTTTAGAAGTTCTAAATTGGTTATCAATTTTTATGCTAAAATCTTTTACATTATTGTTTTGCGCCTGTATATATTCCTCATTTGCAAAGCCAAGTGTATCATTATATACATAAATATCCTCTAACCTAGTATTACTATAATAGGATGAATAGGCAACTTGAACTTGGCTGTTTAGCTTTTTATTCCATTGGCGAGACCATTGCCCACTGATGCCTACATTACCCCATTTGCTTCGTTCTGATGTGGTGTATTCAACAAAACTCTCAAAATTAGAAACATATTGATACCTTAGGTTATCGTTACTAGAATAAAAACTTATAGCGAAGTTATCTTCTTCGGTAGGGCGATAAGTCATCTTTATATTTAAATCTCCAAAACTAAAATTGGGGTTTAGCTCTTTGTAATTAAGGCTTGAAATATTATTTAAATCACCTGAATTAACAACGGCTTTATCAAACAGTTCTTTAAATAAGTAGTTTTCAACCACATCGGTTATGGAACGCCTGCCAGCGGCAATTAGGGTAAGTTTATCATTTAATGCTAATTCTAATACGCCATTTATATCCACAAAATTTACACCTATATCTCCCGAAAATTTTGTTCTATTTCCATCCTTGGCAGTAAGTATCATTACACTAGATGCTCTGCCTCCATATTTGGCTGAAAAATTACCTTTGTACAGTTGAACATTTTTAATGGCTTTTGAATTAAATGCGCTATAAATGCCATAAAAGTGATCTACATGGTATAGAGAGAACCCATCTAATAAAACCAGGTTTTTATCAGGCGAACTGCCTCTAACAATTAAGCCTGCAGAAGTTTCGTTAGTACCACTTATGCCAGGTAGTAGTTGTAATGCTCTAAATATATCAGTGCCGCCTAGTGCTGGTAGGCGGTCAATTGCAATAGGGTTAAAAGTTATTTTGCTGGTTTCTTGGCCATATAATATGGTATTTGATCCTTGACCCTTTACAACTATCTCTTTTAATAGACTAGCATCTGGTTTAAGTTTTATTGTATTTTTAAGATTTTGAACAGCAATTATGGTGTCTTTATAACCCAAATAACTAATATGAATATGCGATGTATCGGCAATGTTAATTAAGCTGAAAACCCCACGTGTATTGGTAGTTGCAAATATCTTTGAGTTTTGAACAGATGCAAGCGCATAGGGCAGAGGCTCTTGAGAGTTAATATCTTCAACTTTTAAAAATATGTTTATTAGGCTTATTTTATTGCTTTCTGGTAACGGCTTTAACACGTAAACCATATCAACTTTAGTAACTCCCATATTGGCTACTGCCGCTAGTTGTTCCAATACCTGATTTATTGGCATAGAAACGAAGTTTGCTGTAACCGTATATTTTCTTGTTTCTAAATTATTATAGGCTATAGGAATGTTATGCGTTTCATTAATTAGTGTTAATGCTTTTTCGAGGGTGATTTTGGTAAAATTTACAGATATGTATTTAACTCCATTCTTTTGCTGAGCCCAAAGATTGAAGCTATAAGCGAAGGTTAATATGAATAATAGTATTCTTAAACGCACTATAATCTGCTTAATTCAGTACTTGTCTTATTAATATGGTGCAAAATAGTATGCATTAGACTAACATTTAAAGGTACACCTAAAAATAAATAGATCATTTGCATAAAAATGCAGTTTATAGCTTGTAACCTAGTTCTTTGTGCAAGTGTTTAATAGCGATGCTTATCCTTTTTTCTACCGTTTTAACACTTATATCTAAGCGAGATGCTATATCTACATAGGTGATTTGCTCAATCCTATTCATTAAAAAGGTAGTTCGGTGTGCTTCTGATAAGCTGCCGATTGCAGATTGTAGCTTTTGCTTAAACTCTGCTTCTTCTAAAATTTGTTGTGGGCTTTCAGAATGGCTTTGGATTTTTTGCTTGTTAGCAAATTTGAAAACAACGTTTTGGTGCTTAATATGATTTTTTGCTAGGTTAGATGAGATTGTGTAAAGTAGGCTTTTTACCGTTTCTTTATTAATCTCTTCTTTTCTTTCCCAGAGCTTTATAAAAGTTTCTTGAACCAAGTCTTCGGAAATAGCAACATCTCCAACTTTATAATAGACAAAGCTTTTGATTGGCTCAAAGTATTGATCGAAAATATGCTCGAATTCGTTTAAATCAATACTCATGATTTACTTTAAATGATGAGGGATAGAAAGTAGTAGTTTTTAACAAAGTCTTAAAGTTCCTATAAACCTATACTATAACTGTGGTAACTAGTATCATATTGTTAAAAAATAAAGATAAAAAAAACATAATTTTAAGACTATTTATTTGCAGTCCCTAAGGTAGTTAAAATTGTATGATCTAGCATTATTGAGGTATAAAAGAAACTTTTAATGGAAAAACATATAGGCTATTAATATGGCTGCAATAATGCCTACCAAGTCAGCAATTAGACCTGCTGTTATGGCATAACGGGTTTTTTTAATATTAACCGCACCAAAATAAACAGCTATTACATATAAAGTGGTTTCTGTGGTGCCTTGCATAACGCTCGATAACCTGCCCGCAAACGAATCCACACCATAGGTGTTAATAGTTTCTATCATCATGCCTCTTGCTCCGCTGCCACTCAATGGCCTCATAAAAGCGGTAGGTAGGGCATCTACAAAATCGGCATTTATACCAATGGCCAACACCATCCATTTTACTCCATCCACTAAATAATCTAATGCTCCCGAAGCTCTAAAAACGCCAACAGCTACTAGCATTGCTACTAGGTAGGGGATAATTTTAACCGCTATGGTAAAGCCTTCCTTGGCTCCATCAATAAACGATTCGTACACATTAACCTTTTTTCTAATGGCTAATAATATAAAAGTAATTATTACTGAAAACAGAATCAAGTTACTAGCAACCGATGAAATGGTAGAAACTTGCTCTTTAGGTAATCCACTTAAATACCATATAAAGCCAGCAATTAAAGCAGTCATAGTGCCTAAATAGGCAAAAATAACTTTATTAAATAGGTTTATTTTTTGGTATAAGGAAACGACAATAACCCCTGCAAGTGAAGCAAAATAGGTGGCCAATAATGTAGGAATAAAAATATCAGAGGGGTCAGCCGCTCCCATTTGTGCTCGTACTACCATTACACTTATCGGCAGGATTGTTAAACCAGAAGTATTTAATACCAAAAACATAATTTGTGCATTGGATGCGGTGTCCTTTTGGGTATTGTGTACTTGCATTTCTTCCATTGCTTTTAACCCCAATGGTGTAGCCGCATTATCAAGGCCAATCATATTGGCAGAAATATTCATAATCATAGGGCCAAAGGCTTTACTATCTGCAGGTAAACCCGGGAATAATTTTCGAAGTAATGGGCCAGTTAGCTTATAAAATATATTAACTACTCCGCCATTTTCTCCAATTTTCATAATGCCTAACCACAAGGTCATGGCACCTGTTAGCCCGAGTGAAATTGTAAAACCTGTTTTTGCAGATTCCATAATTGTATTGAACATTGAAGGAAATATGTCAACATCGCCTAAAAAGATAAGCCTTGCCAACCCAATAACAAAAGCCACTAAAAAAAATGCAATCCAAATGTAGTTTAAAGCCATTAAAGTAAAATTCCAATTTCAGTTAATTAAAACCAAGCAATAAGGTAATAGATGTATGATATAGCATTACTATTTTTTATACCATTGTTCAAACATATATAATATATTTTGTATATGTTTGAACAATGTTGACTCAAAGCTATCAACATAAGTTTATCAGGTCGCAATAATTTTACTTACAGGCTGTATTGGGTTTTACTATTGTAGAAGGTAGAGCTGACCTGTTGCAGCGGTAAATTCTTTACTATAGCTGTTAAAATGGCGAGCTAAACCCATAACTTATTATCATGAAAAAAATAATAGTTCTAATTGGCATATTTCTATTGAATATAACCGCATTTGCTGGAGGAGGTTGGCCTCAACCCAAAGGAAAGGGTTATTTTAAATTAACTCAATTTTGGATATTGACTAATCAGTATTTTAATAGTTTAGGAAACATAGAATCCAGTAGGGATCAAGGGTTATTTTTTACAAGTGTTTACGGAGAGTACGGCTTATCAGATAAGCTTACAGCCGTTGTTAATTGGCCATTTTATGCGAGGTCGGTTGCTTATGAACAAGTTTCCACCTCCCCAGGTCAACCAATAACAGTACCTCAAGAGGCTGTTAACGGAATTGGAGACATGGATTTATCAATTAAATACGGTCTTACTCCCAATAAACGAATTGCCGTAAGTGCGAGTTTATTACTGGGTGTTCCTTTAGGAGAAAGCCGTGGAGGCATAGATGGAACAATTCAAACAGGCGATGGGGAGTTTAACCAAATGATTCAAATAGATGCAGGCCGCAGTTTTAAAATTGGCAATGTGCACCCTTATACAAGTGTTTTTGTAGGCTTTAATAATAGAACTAATGGATTTTCGGATGAATTTAGATATGGTGTTGAAGTAGGAGTGGAGTATAAATTTATTTTTGCAGTACTTCGAGTAAATGGGGTACGTTCTTTTATGAATGGCGATAGAATTCCTACTGCAGACGGTGCTAGCTTATTTGCCAATAATGTTGAATATTTAGCGATTACACCTGAAATTGCTATTAAGTTATCAGATAGATGGGGCGTATCTGCCACTATAGGAATGGCCGCTTGGGGAAAGCTTATTTTTGCAAATCCTACCTATTCAGCAGGGGCTTATTTTAAGCTTTAGTGATTAATTAAATTGAGTGTATGACAAGCCACTAATCCAGCGGTTTCCGTTCTTAATCGGCTAGGCCCTAAACTAACTTTTTGAAACCCTTTACTAATTGAAAAATCTAATTCTTCAACGTTAAAGTCTCCCTCAGGGCCAATTAATACAATAGAACTCTCGTTTGCTTTGCTGGTCTGTTTTAAATGCACTGGATTATCAAAATCTACATAAGCGATGTATTTAGATTGTTTATCTGGAATATGGCTAATCAGGCTTGGTAAATCTTGGTATAGCTTAATAATAGGTAGTTGATATTTTAAAGATTGCTTCATCGCAGAAACAGCCTTTTTATGCATTCTATCAATATTAATATTTTTACGCTCCGAATGCCTTCCGAAGAAAAAACTAATTTCATCAACGCCAATTTCAATGGCTTTTTCTAAAAACCATTCTGTGCGTTCTATTTGTTTGGTGGGTGCAATACCAATATGAATATAATAAGGGAGCTCCTCGTTGCGTTGGTGTGCGATTACATCAAAACAAGTTTTCTTAGGGTTTGCATCCGTAATTCTAACCTTAAATTTTGAGCCTGTTCCATCTACCACATCTAACCGATCTCCAACAGTGTGCCGGAGTACTTTAATACAATGTTTAGACTCTTCTTCTGTTAAAAAAGAAGAGCCCTTCATAATATCGGGTTGATAAAAAAGCTTCATGTATTACTCGTTTGCGTGGAACTCATTTACCAACTCAACATATTGTTGCATGGCCTCTTCAGCTTGCAATCCTTTAATCGCTAGCCAAGCATCAAACTTAGCTGCCCCTTTAAAATCAAAACCTCCAGGCCGCTCACCAGTTATATCACCTTCGCTAGCTTGCTTAAACAGGCTATACAGTTTTAAAAGGTCTTCGTTACTTGGTCGTTTTGTTAATTCTTTAGATCGAATTTGTGCTTTATCAAATTCTGCTTGTGTTGCCATACTCTTTAGTTTATTATAATGAAAAAAGTTGTTGAGTAAGTCAGTGTTTTTTCAAACGTATCGACTACTCAACAACTTAAATTAGTTAATTAATTGATAAAACTATCTTTTGTCCATATCTACATAGCCTCTTTCATTATGGCCTATGTACACTTGGCGAGGCCTGCCAATAGGCTCCTTGTTTTCTCTCATTTCTTTCCATTGCGCAATCCAACCTGGCAATCTGCCTAGGGCAAACATTACCGTAAACATTTCGGTTGGAATACCGAGTGCTCTGTAAATAATACCTGAATAGAAATCAACGTTTGGATAAAGTTTTCTTTCAATGAAATAAGGATCTCTCAACGCTTCTTCTTCCAAGCCTTTTGCTATATGAAGAATTGGATCGTCAACCCCTAATTTAGCAAGCACATCATCCGCTGCTTTTTTAATGATTTTAGCACGAGGATCGAAGTTTTTATAAACTCTATGGCCAAAGCCCATTAAACGGAAAGGGTCATCTTTATCTTTTGCTTTTGCCATCCACTTAGAGGTGTCTCCACCATCTGCTTGTATTTGCTCAAGCATTTCGATTACTGCTTGATTAGCTCCACCGTGTAATGGCCCCCAAAGAGCACAAACACCTGCAGAGATGGATGCATATAAACTGGCATGGGATGAACCTACCACTCTTACGGTAGCAGTAGAGCAGTTTTGCTCGTGATCTGCATGTAGGATTAATAATTGGTCTAGTGCTTTAGCTACTACAGGGTCAACTTTGTAACCTTCTACAGGTAATCCAAACATCATTTTTAAGAAATTACCTGTATAATCTAAATTGTTATCTGGGTACATTGCTGGGTGCCCTTTTTCGTTTTTGAAAGCCCAAGCAGCAAACGTTGGCAATTTAGCTAAAAGCCTTATAATACTTAAATCTACTTCATCAGCTGATCTGTTAGGGTCTAATGACTCTGGGTAGAATGCTGTAAGAGAAGTTACTAAAGAAGATAACACGCCCATAGGGTGTGCCGCAGATGGGAACCCATCTAAAATCTTCTTAATATCTTCATGTACCAATGTATGTTGGCTGATGTCGTTCTTAAACTTTTCAAACACTTTATCGCTTGGCAGTTCACCATAGATAAGGAGGTATGCTACTTCTAAAAATGAAGATTTGTCAGCTAGTTCTTCAATAGTATATCCTCTATATCGTAAAATACCTTTTTCGCCATCTAAAAATGTGATGGCACTTTTTGTCGATCCCGTATTTTTAAATCCCGGATCTATTGTAATCACACCACTTTGACCTCTGAACTTACCGATATCAATGGCAACCTCATTCTCTGTACCTTCAATAACTGGAAGCTCATATGACTTGCCATTTATCTTAATTTCTGCTGAATTTGACATAATAAAAAATTGTTTTTTTTACATATTTACTAGAATGCAAAATACCATTTTTTGTGACCAATTAAAAGGGTTTTGATAACGAAAAATGATAATAATTACTATTGGAGAATGAGGCATCAAAAAGCTCCTTGCAAATGTATTTTGCAAGGAGCTAATTATTAAAATAATATTTTGGTAAGTTACCAAAACACTACTTTAAAGTTATCATTATAATGATAACAGCAAATTTTTAATTGTTTCCTAAAATTAGCGGCATTCCATTTTTTCCACTACCAATTATAATTGTTTTAGAATTAGGAGATTTAGCTAATTCTAAAGTAGCTTCAATACCTCTCATTTTTAAAAGCTCTGGTGTTAAACTGCTGTTAATAATTCTGTTGGCAGTAGCTTCTCCTTCAGCTGCAATTTTTTTACGTTCCGCTTCTTTTACCTCTTTTGAAATTTTAAACTCATAGGCCAATGACTCTTGTTCTTTACCAAGTTTTAATTCAATTGCATTTCTAATATTAAGAGGTAATATTACTTCTCTTATTAAGAGCGCATTCATTTTAATATTATTGTCTTCGCTACTTAAGGTTTCTTCCGCTTCATTAATAATATTAGTTTCAACTTCTTGTCTTTTTGTAGAGTAAATTTCTTCTGCGGAATACCTTCCCATTACTTGTCTTACGGCTGAACGAACTTCGGGTATTACCAACGTTTGAATATAAGATTTACCGAACCTTTCATGTACATAACCAATTTTATTAGGGAATGGGTTAAATCGCACTGTAATGTCAATAGCAATACTTAAACCATTTTTGTCCAAAACATTCATTTTTTCTTCAGCCGTCTGTTCTTTTACATTATAGATGTACATGGTGTTCCAAGGAGCTACCACATGAAATCCTTGTCCATATATAATATCTTTCTCCAGTCCACCACTAAATTTCTTAAAAAGAACACCTGTTTCACCTGGCTTAATGGTTAAAAAGGTACTGTTAGATAGTATTAGGCCAAATATTAATACGGCTCCAATAATAAATACATAAGGCAATAATTTTCTGTTATCCATAATTGTATTGTTTTCTTTCGTTTATGTTTGGTTATTTAAATCTAATATTTGCTGCAATATTACTTGCTATATATGTTAGTCTGTTCACACACTGTTTTTATTTTATCAAAGTCAGCATAATATCCCAATTTACCTGCAATCGTCCAATCTAAACACGCACCATTTCGGTCTCCCAGCGTCATTTTTGTGTTCCCTCGTTTCGAATAATAGGTGCCATCGTTAGGGTTTAGCTGTATGGCAGTAGAGTAGTTATAAAGTGCTTCATCAAACCTGCCTAAGGTATCTAACGTATTACCTTTTAAAAAGTAAGTATCTGCCACATCTGGATTTAGGGTTAGCGATAATTCAAAATCCCGTAAGGCACTATCAAATTTTTTTGTTTGAAGTTCTACTTTTCCTTTATGTAAATAATACCCATAAAATGTTGGGTTTAGTTGGATAATCTTATTTATAAGCTTTAACGATTCTTTGTAATTCTTTTGTTGGTAAGTGGCTAAAAATAGATGGTAAAGTTGTTCTTCTGATGGCCTTTCGTTTAAAGCCATTTGGTAGTGCTTAAGTGCTCCTTTAATATCGCCCGTAGCCGTTTTAGCCTTTGCCATTACTAAATGATCAGAAGAGGTTGTTGTGGATTTTGAATCCATATAGGACTTAAATGATTGTAGTGCTTTATGCGGCTTGCTAATATGCTGATACGCAAACCCTTTATACATATAGCATTTTATCATGTTGTCATCCAACGTTAAGGCTTTGTTAAAATCGTTAATGGCAAGTTGGTAATTGCCTATTTTATAATTGGCTAGCCCTCTATAATAATATGCTAAACTAAACTCAGGATCTATCGCTAAACTTTTGGTAAAATTAGTAATGGCTATTTCTTTATCAACCATTATATAATTAAAGCCTTTATTAAAGAGAAAGGAAGCCGTTTCTTGCGCTTGTAATAGTAATGAAGAAAATAAAAGTAAAAACGTAAAAACTATGCGCATCTATAATGATTGGTATAAATGATTAAAACGTAAAACTAACTAAAAAATGGAGGTAATTTGCAAGTTTTTCAGTTTGAATATATACTAAGTTATTAGTAAAATCTAGGTGTTTTACCTAATACTAAAATAGGTGATTATGCTAATATAAGTAAAGTTTACCTTCAATAACTTTGCACTATAAAAGATAAATACTGTAAAATAATACTTATTTATTCCGCTATGAAATATTTAATTTCAATTTTCCTTACAATACTTCTCAGTTTATCGCAGGTTAATGCTGCTTCTTACAAAAATGGTATTGAGCCTCGCATAGATGTTGTTAATGAGAACTCATTTTTTGTATTAAATTTAGAAGACAAGGGTGTTACCCTAAATTATGGTGATAGAGTTGAACTTGTGTTTGGCTATGGCTTTAATAATAGGGTTACCATTTATAATGTTTCTAGTGATAACTCTAACATATTTACCAATAAAAATGAATTAGCTGCGTTTATAGATCCAGAGTATTTGAGGTGCTTTCAAAAGAAACAACTTCGAAAAGTAATTATTTATTCGGGTTCAGAAAGAGTGGTAATAAAAACCAACATTGCAGCCAATCAATTATAACTTAAATATCTATCAGATGGCAGTTCGTATATTTAATAACGATACCAATCAGTTGACTGAGAATTCCATAAATGATTCGTATGCTATGTATTTGCACAAGTTTATCGGAACTTGTAGCGAAGATATAAATGCTAAGAATGAAGAGAGTTGCGCCATTATGACCTACGATGAATTTAAGGAGTATTACATACTTAAAGTGCTAGGAAGGTCAGCTGAGTTTACTCAGAACATAGCGCGTGACTATCAATATTTATCGTTCGGTAATTGGACACAAATGCCTGCCTAGGCATTTAAAGTGCTAATTGTTCAAAAGTTTACTCAGGTTTAGTTTTACTAATTCACCCATGCTATTGCAGTTGGCAAACCTGCTATCATTATGATGTTCGGCCAATTCTTTGCCTAGCTGTATAATGTTTTTTTCGAGAGATAATGGCTGAGAACACATGGCATCTAATAATTGTTTAAGTGAGTGTTTAGTTGAAACCGATCTATTTAAAATAAGTGATCTTTCTTCAAGTTGATACTGCTTCATGCTTTCAGGAGTCATCACTTTCATGCCCATTTCTACAAACGGGTTATTCTGCTTAAAGTACTGTGGAAAATATACAGCCTTGCGTGCTTCATACGACTGCTGATCAAAATCAATGGCCCTAATTCGGTAATGAGTATCTTCAAAATCGGGAGTTATATCTACCACAAAATTGCTCGAATGCATATCGCCTAAAAGGCGAACAAAACAGCGTTCGTTAAATTTTACGAATTCTTTCGATAACCTCACTTTATTCAGGAATCCATCATCAATATGGCGTTTCATAAACTGGTCGCCAGGAATGCCTGCAATATGTTCCTCAACCAAGGTGGTTTTATGCACAATATAGTTGATAGCATTGGGAGAAAGTAAATGTTCTAGCTCTAACCCGTAAATACGTGATGCATCGGCTCGTTTAATATAGAAATAATCGAAATTATCGTTTATGCGGTTTACAATACGCACCCTAAAGGGCCTTGTATTACCAAACGGGCATATATCGATACGATCGATAAAAAGGTGATCTATTACTTCTACCTGCCCCGATGATTTAAGATTAGAATACACCATTTTCAGTTGCAGATGAACGCTTTCCATATCTGAAGAAGAAAAGAGAACAGTTTCCCATAGAGTATCAACACCTTGAGAATCGTATAAGGCTATTGCACTAGTATAGCGAGTTAATTCATCGTAATCAATGGCTTCTGAAATACGCTCATGGTCTTCCAAGTATGCTTTTAACTCATCGTTAATGGGGTAGAGGAGTTTTTTTTTAGTAATTAGTGCCATTGTGTTCAAAACTACAACGAAATACGAAAGTGAAAAACATTGATGTAGAATATTGATGATTTACTTACATTATTTATTAAAAATTACGGTTAAGTTTTAATAACAACAGCAAATAATATATTGTCATCCTGAACTCGTTTCAGGATCTGAGGATAGTATTTGGATAGATCCTGAACTAAATTACCATTGACGTAGTTTGTAATAAATTGATTATCAGCACTATAAAATTATTGCTAAAAATTAGAATTTTATTAAATAATGAACAGATTGCTTCATCCCATTTACACTATTAGAAACATTATAATTAATGATAGGATTCGCAATGACGATACTAACAAATGTCATTTCCCTACGCTGATTTTTTTTAAAATTCCGCTCTCAGGATGACAATCCCTTTGCTACCATTAAATTCGCGGTAAACTCCATGAAATTGCTGCATTGTATAGTACTTAACTATAATTACAAATTGTACATTGTTAATTATCAAAATCCGGTTTTACCGAATAATAGCCCGGTCTTACCGATTTACTATTTCAGTATATGGGTTGGCTACATAAGTTTGAGGCATAATCAAAAACTTAACAATATGTCACGAGAACAATCAAAAAATTTAACACTAGGAGTATTACTAATTATCTTTGGGTCGTTATTCCTGGCCAAAAATCTTGGGGTTTTGCCACGAGAAGTATTTCATTATGTATTTAGGTGGTACAGTTGGCTATTAATGATTGGTGCAATTATTTTAGTAAAGCACCCCGGAAAGCCAGCAGGTTTTATATTACTTGGGATAGGGTCTATCTTTCTATTAAAAGATTTAGATATAATTCCTTATTTCGCTGTTGGGCAACTTTGGCCAATCGTATTAATAGGGGCAGGTATTTATTACATCATTCGCCAGCAATCTAAAAATGTGCCCAAAGGAGATAAGCCAGATGGCAGTATGGATTTTATAGATGACACCAATATTTTTGGTGGTGGCGATATGCTAGTTGAATCTGATAATTTTAGAGGAGGGCGAGTATCTTCAATTTTTGGAGGTGGTAACTATAATTTGAGTAGAGCTAAACTATCTCCTAATGGTAAAAATGTGATTGATGTATTTGCCATGTTTGGTGGCAGTACATTTATTGTGCCTCCAGATTGGAATGTAAGGGTAGAAGTAACACCTTTATTTGGAGGTTTTACCGATAAGCGTTCAGCCTCCATGCAAGATACATCTACCAAAGATCCTAGTAAGCAATTGTTTATCACAGGCTTTGTAATGTTTGGTGGTGGAGAAGTAAAAAATTAAGAATGCCTATTTAAGAGTCTTGAATACAGCAATGCACCTGTATTCAAGACTCTTTTTATCTCCAGAGATTCTTCGGGCGAATCCCTCTGACTGACGGCCTACATGAATTAAAGCACGCCCTCTAAGTTAACCCACACATTATCTGCTATAATTTCATGTCCGTTCTTGGTTGGATGAATTCCATCGGACTGGTTCAATTCAGGTATGCCAGCCACATTATCTAACAAAAAGGGAATAAGAGTAATCTTATTTTTTTCTGCCAGTTCAGGAAATATTGCTTTAAAACCAGAGGTGTAACCTTGTCCCATATTCGGAGGTATCTGCATACCAGCTAATACAATTTTAGTATCTGGGTTTTTCTTCCAAACCATATCAATAATTGCTTGTAAGTTGCTGCGGGTTTCATCTAACGGAATGCCTCGCAATCCATCATTGGCGCCTAACTCCAACACAAACACATCAACTTTTTGGTTAAGTATCCAATTTAACCGGCTTTTACCGCTTGCGGTAGTTTCTCCACTGAGGCCAGCATTTACCACCGTATAGCCAAGTTCCAGCGAATCTATTATTGATTGGATAAGGGCAGGAAAAGCCTCTTCGGGGCTTAAACCCATCCCTGCGGTTAAGCTGTTGCCAAAAAACAATATAGTTTTGCCTTGGCCGTCTGTAGGGGTGGTTGGTGTTGTTACTTCTTCGGTTACTACAGCTTCGTTTTCGGTGTTTTTAGCTGTTGGTGTAGAGCACGAAATAGTTAGTATAAATAAACAACCAAAGCTAACTAGGCTGCGTATAGGGTTTGAGAATACATTCAACTTCATTTCTTTATTTGCTAATTATAAATTGAGTTTTAAAAATCTATGACAAAGATATTAAACGTTACTAATTTAGGGAAGACCTACACGAGTGGTTCTAAAAACCTTACGGTATTAGATGATATTTCATTTGATGTGGAGGAGGGAGCTACCTTTGCGATTGTTGGCCCATCAGGAAGTGGGAAAACCACTTTATTAGGGCTTTGTGCAGGATTAGATGACGCAGACACAGGCATGGTGGAGCTATGTGGCACTTCTTTAGCTGCTTTAAATGAAGACGAACGTGCTTTATTACGTAATAGGGAAGTCGGCTTTATATTTCAAGATTTTCAATTGCTACCTACATTAACCGCATTAGAAAATGTAAGTGTTCCTTTGGAGCTTCGAGGGGATAAGGAGGCTACCAAAAAGGCAATGGAGCTTTTAAAAAAAGTAGGGCTTGGCGAACGAGCAGATCATTATCCATCTCAATTATCGGGTGGAGAGCAGCAACGTGTGGCTTTGGCAAGGGCTTTTTCAACCAGCCCTTCCATTTTATTTGCCGATGAACCTACCGGTAATTTAGATGAAGATACAGGCGAAAAGGTTGTACAATTATTATTTGATTTAAATCAAGAAGCAGGTACCACCTTAATAATTGTTACCCACGATTTAGACCTTGCCAAACGTACACAGCAAATTCTTCGCCTAAAAGGAGGCAAAATTTTATCCAACGAAACTACTGCTATACTGTAATGAAATCAACATATACATCTAAAGCAGGAGTTAACTGGCTATTTAAAATGGCCTGGCGCGATGGCAAAGCCTCAGGTAAACGGCTGTTTCTTTTTATGGGTTCTATCATTCTTGGTATTGCCGCAGTGGTGTCTATTCAATCGTTTAGCAGCAATTTAGAAGAGAATATAGGCTTGCAATCTAAGGAGTTAATGGGGGCAGATTATTTAATAGATAGTAATCAACTGCCTACCGAACGAGTGCAGAAAATTATTGACTCTCTAGGAGTAGAGGGTTACGAAGTGGAATTTTCTTCGATGGCGGCTTTTCCAAACAAGGATGCTACTAAGTTGGTAGATGTACGTGGCATTGGTGGTAACTACCCATTGTATGGAAAACTTGAAACTATACCTGTAGATGCCGCTAATATGTACCAAGAAGAGGGAGGAGCATTAGTAGATGCTACTTTAATGCTTCAGTACGATTTAAAACTAGGAGATTCCATAAAAATTGGGCAGACTTCCTTTTTAATAATGGGCTCATTAACCTCAGCACCAGGTAGTAATGCAATTTCATCATCAATTGCACCTCCAGTTATAATTCCTTTCCAATCTGTGGAAGGTACAGGCTTATTACAAATTGGAAGCCGTAAATCGTATAGCTACTTTTTTAAAGCAGCACCCGACTTAGATATTGATGCGCTTGATGACGCCATTGACCCGATATTAGATGCAGAAAATGCTGACTTTGATTCGCATACATCGGTAAGCCAACGGCTTGGGCGTAGGTACACCAACTTTGCCAAGTTTCTTAATTTGGTAGCGTTTATAGCCCTTTTATTGGGTTGTGTGGGCATTGCTAGCTCGGTACATATTTATATTAAAGAGAAGCTAAGAGCGGTGGCTGTACTTAAATGCATTGGTGCTACTCGCAAGCAAACATTCCTTATTTATCTTATCCAAATTGCTGGTATGGGGCTAGTAGGAGGGTTAATAGGTAGTTTGGTAGGCGTTGGGCTTCAACAATTATTTCCATTACTAATCCAAGATTTCTTAGCCTTTGATGTAGTGATCTCATTAAGCCTTCAACCCATAATAATGGGGTTATTACTGGGTGTGTTTATGTCGGTATTGTTTGCTTTATTCCCTTTATTAAGCACGTGGTATGTATCGCCATTACACGTTTTACGTGTACAAGATGAAGATGTACCCAAGAGCAGAAAGGCTGCTGTTTGGGTGTTATTGGCGGTTATGGTCTTTGTCTTCTTGTTTTCATACTGGCTGTTAGAAAATTGGCAGATGGCTTTAACATTTGTAGCAGGCATATTAGTCACCTTTTCGGTATTGGGTCTTATCTCAGTATTGTTTATGCGAGGTATTAAAAAGTTTTTCCCCACCTCGTGGGGTTTTATTGCACGCCAAAGTTTGCTCAATTTGTTTAGGCCCAATAACCAAACCATGGTGCTAATCTTGGCCATTGGGGTAGGGAGCTTTTTAATAAGTACTCTCTATTTTACCAAGGATATTTTACTTGAAAAAACTAGTTTGGAAGCCAATACAGAGAACCCTAACCTTATTTTGCTTGATGTTCAAGCAAATCAGCAAGAAGAAGTAGCTAATGCTATCATTTCTAATAACTTACCTGTGATAGATAATATTGCTATTGTAACAATGCGGGTGCATAGTATTAAGGGAATACCGGTAAATAACCTCCGCCTAGATACTACTTCTACCATTAATCAATGGGTGCTAAACCACGAGTTTAGAACCACCTATAGAGATTCGTTGATTGCTTCTGAAAGCATTGTGGAAGGTGAATGGCAATCTCATTATGCTAAAGCAGATGGATTGATTCCTATTTCTGTATCTGCAGATTTGGCTAAAAATGCGGAAGTAGCAGTAGGAGACACCATCGTGTTTAACGTGCAAGGCGTATTAATGGAAACCGTGGTAGGCAGTGTACGCGAAGTAGATTGGGGTAGAGCCCAAATGAATTTCTCTATTATTTTCCCTTTAGGAGTACTTGAAAATGCCCCTCAGTTTTATGTGCTTACCACCAATACTCCCAATGAAACTGCTTCTGCCAATTTGCAACGGGCTTTGGTGGGTGCTTTTCCAAATGTATCTATCATAGACTTGCGGCAAATGCTTATCACTATACAAGGCATCTTAGATAAGATTTCTTGGGTAATAAACTTTATGGCTTTCTTTAGCATATTAACAGGTATTATTGTACTTATTGGCTCTGTGCGCACCAGTAAATACCAACGCATAAAAGAGAGCGTGTTGCTGCGCACCTTGGGAGCCACAGGCAAGCAAATATTAAAAATTACCGCTTTAGAGTATTTATACCTTGGCATATTAGGCAGTGGTATAGGTATTATCCTTTCTTTGGTAAGTAGTTTTCTATTAGCTGTATTTGTGTTTAATTCCCCTTTTATACCCTCACTAGTGCCCTTTTTAGTGCTTTTGCCTGGCATCACTGTCATTGTTTTGGCGATAGGCTTGAGCAATAGCCGCAGTGTGCTTAACAGCCCACCGTTGGAGGTGTTAAGGAAAGAGGTATAACATGATAAATGTAAGTTGAAATCTATCCATATTACGCAAACGCTACAAGTGAACGAGCGGAATGACTTGCTTTTTTGATTAGCTAAACTCCGAGTCATTCGAAGGAGACTGAGAATGTAGTATATTATACCTCAGTCCTCTAGCGAGTGACTCGGAGCAAGGGAAAAGATAAATATAAACGAGGGCGAGGTGGTGAGGTGGAACCTTGCTTGTTAGTTAAGATTTCTTCGTTGCACTGCGAAATGACTTGCATGATGGTTTATTCTTCTAGCAAGTCATTCCGAAGGAATCTTGGTCATAAAGCAAGTAGTATAATTCATCTGGTGACTTGGAGTCGCCTGATGAATGTGAATGAATATTTTTCCTGCTCAGTCCTCTAGCGAGTGACTCGGAGTGGTGAAATAACTCCCATCAATTGCCAGAAAGGATTCCTTACCTTTGCGCAAAATAAAACCAATCGATGAGTACGGATATAATAGAGGCAAACAAACCAGCACCGAGTACGGCTGGGAAAAATATAGAGGAGTTTAAACGTGGATCAGATGTTGCCCATGCGATTGACGTATTGGAGACCGGTAACCCCATATTAATAACAGAGTTTTTTAATAATGGATTGTCACTTCTTCAGGAGTTAAAAACGCATTTGAATGAAAAGTTTCCAAATAAGACTTTTCAGGAGCAACGAGCTTATAGGGCAGAATATCGGAAGCTATCGAATCTTATTTTAATAGAAA
>CAZQWZ010000009.1:0-28525 GCA_964596935.1 uncultured Roseivirgaceae bacterium | reverse complement strand
AAGTTTAAAATTTTGCTCGAATAATAAATTGCAAAAATTTCATGTCATTATGTATCCCAAAAGTTAATATATTGGGTATATGAAATCTTAAAGATTTTGCGGCATTTATTCCTTTTATTTCTTCAATTTTAAGGCCAGAATCATCTAACATTCTTAGCATACTTTTTTTAGTAAAAAAACGCAAGTGTGTACTATCCAAAATCCCTTCTTCTCTATAACGCCAATCTTTATCAAAAAGTAACTCTCCAAGGTTTTTCCAGTGCCTTACATTGGGTAAAGAGCATATTAATAGAGCCGAATTGGTAAGGTAGGGTCTAAGCGCAACAAGAAACTCAGTAGGATTTACTATATGTTCTAAAAAATCGTTGCAAATTACACAATCAAAATAATTTTTTGGCAATTTTTTTAGCACTTGCATTGCCTCGCCTTGGATTACATTGTCTAGCAATAAGGTTGCATTTTTTGCTGATGCCTCATCAATGTCAACACCCCACGATTCGGTTTCGAAATTATCTTTTATACTTTTCGAAAAATTTCCATTACCACACCCAAATTCAATTGTTTTTGATACAGTATTAGGTATTAAATTTAATACTTCTGGCCTTTCGGCCTCAAAATAACTCCTTTTTTTTCTACCCATAATTATTTACTTGTTTACAATTCCGTTTTCACAATAAGTCAACTTTTTACTTATTGTCATACTTAAAATATCATCATTCTTATTAAGTAATTTACGGTCATATTCTTGATGATAGATATGATATTGAATAGCACCAAATCTTAAATTTCGTTTGAATATTCCTAAATTAACTAACCTCGCCACAAACTCACTGTCCTCTCTTCCCCAACCTTGTATCTCCTCATTATAGCCATTTACTATATAGGCATCCTCTTTCCAGTAAGCCATATTACAGCCTCTAATTCCTATAATAGAAAGTCGCTTAAAAGCAAGAAATTCCCTTAATATAGGAATATGCAAACCATTAAAAAAGTTAACTACCCCTCTCATAAATACAGTGGGCTGCTTAATCTTGTGATCAAATATTTTTTGAGATATATCCTCATTTAAAAGCACCCTACTCCCTCTTGCAAAACTCCCACGTTGAGCAAAATTGATTTGATCGAAAACAAAATATTTATCTACTATAATATCTCCATCTATTTGTATAATATAATCATACTTAGCTACTTTAAGTGCTTCGTTTCTTGCCTTTGCTAACCTAAATCCTTTATTCTCTATCCAACAATGAATTATAGGGACCGGAAAATTATCTCGCAACTTATCAATAAGTTCTCTGGTCTCTTTGGTTGATCCATCATCGGCAATAATCACTTCGTTTGGTAATACCCATTGTTTTTTTACACTTAATAAAGACTGCTCTAATGCTTGAGGCCAATTATAGGTTGAAATTATGAGAGATGTACTTGGCAACACTCCTTCTAAATCAATAACTCTTTTTTTCTCTAACCTTAGTATAATAGCTTTCGCATATTTTAGGAAGGTTTCAGTTGATGAAATAACTGCAATTATCAATCCATACCACCCATCAAGCAACCCTAGTCTTATAATGTAACCGTATAAAAAGCTCCAAATTGGACTAAAAATTGCTTTTGTTGCTAAGAAAAAAGAGTGTTGATCTTGCAATTGGGCTGCGCCAATTTCAGAAAAATTATTTGCTTGTCTTATATGCTCAAATACTGAATCAAACGTAAAATGATGTAAAACACCTTTGAGTACAGGAGCTTTTTTGTTTCCTTCTAATTCAAATAAATCATGTGGATTTCTCCCGCCCCACCTTCCAATACCTTTTTTAAATAGACGGATTTTTTTATCAGGAAACCAGTGTCCATGTCTAATAAAACGATCCACATAAAATGACATCCTATTAAGTGTGTAAGCATCAAAAATTGGGTTAAGCTTAACTTTTCTAATGCTACTAATTAATTCATTTGATAAAACTTCATCGGCATCAACAGATAATACATACTCGAAATGAGCCTGCTCAATTGCAAAATTTTTCTGTTCAATATGTCCTTTAAACTTATTCTCTATAAAACCAGCTCCCCTCTCTTCGCATATTTGTTGCGTTCTATCAGTAGAAAACGAATCAATAACAATGATTTCATCTGCCACCTGCCAAGCTGCATCAAGGCATTTAGCAATATTTTTTTCCTCATTAAGAGTAATAATAACTACAGAAAGCTTTATAGGATTATGAGGCATTTATATTAAATTCAAAAACAAAAATGGTAATTTTGCGCACCAATAAAAGAATTACATCAATTTTATCATGATAGAAACACTAAAATACAAGGTAAAAGACATTTCATTAGCCGATTACGGCAGAAAAGAAATTAAATTAGCCGAAGCAGAAATGCCAGGTTTAATGAGTTTAAGAAAAGAGTTTGGTGAATCCAAACCTCTAAAAGGTTCAAGAATTGCAGGATGTTTACACATGACAATTCAAACGGCTGTTTTAATCGAAACCTTAGTAGAACTAGGAGCTGATGTTACTTGGTCATCTTGTAATATTTTTTCTACGCAAGATCACGCTGCCGCTGCGATTGCCGCTGCTGGGGTTCCAGTATTTGCATGGAAGGGGTTAACTGAAGAAGAATTTGATTGGTGCATTGAGCAAACTCTTAGAGCTTTTAAAGATGAGAAACCCCTAAACCTTATTCTTGATGATGGGGGTGATTTAACCAATATGGTATTGGATCGTTTTCCTGAACTTGTTGCAGACATCAAAGGCCTTTCAGAGGAAACCACTACTGGGGTACACAGATTATTAGAGCGTGAAATTAATGGCACATTAACAATGCCTGCAATTAATGTAAATGATTCTGTTACTAAATCTAAATTTGATAATAAATATGGTTGCAAGGAATCTTTAGTTGATGCCATTAGAAGGGCAACCGATGTGATGATGGCGGGTAAAGTAGCCGTTGTTGCTGGCTATGGTGATGTTGGCAAAGGATCTGCTGCTTCCTTAGCAGGTGCTGGCACACGTGTAATTGTTACTGAAATTGACCCAATTTGTGCTTTGCAAGCTGCCATGGATGGGTTTGAGGTTAAAAAAATGGACGATGCCGTAAAAGAAGCTAACATTATTGTAACTGCCACTGGTAATTATAATATCATAACTGAACGCCATTTTGAAGCAATGAATGATAAAACCATCGTATGTAACATTGGCCATTTTGATAATGAAATTGATATGGCTTGGTTAAACGGAAAATATGGGAACACTAAAAACACTGTAAAGCCTCAAGTTGATTTATATACAGTAGGTAATGGTAACGAAATTATTTTATTAGCCGAAGGCCGATTGGTGAATTTAGGATGTGCTACGGGCCACCCTTCATTTGTAATGTCTAATTCATTTACAAACCAAACTTTAGCTCAAATTGAACTTTGGACAAACAATGATAAGTATGAAAATAAAGTATATACTTTGCCTAAGTATTTAGATGAGAAAGTTGCTAGACTTCATTTAGCAAAAATTAATGTTGACTTAGATGTTCTTTCACAAGAACAAGCAGATTACATTAACGTAAAAGTGGAAGGCCCTTATAAAGCTCACGAGTACAGATATTAGTATTGATTGAATACCTTTTATTGGTCATTCTGAACTCGTTTCAGAATCTTTAATGTTTGAAATTAAGATTCTGAAACGAGTTCAGAATGACTTTTCATTTTAGGAGTTTAAATCACTCCTAACTCCTTACCCACTTCTGTAAAGGCTTTAATTGCTTTATCAAGGTGATGACGCTCATGGCCAGCAGAAACTTGCACTCGGATCCTAGCTTGATCTTTAGGAACCACAGGAAAATAGAATCCAATCACATAAATTCCTTTCTCTAGTAATTTTTCGGCAAATTGCTGAGAAAGTACTGCATCGTATAACATAATAGGTGTAATGGGATGAATTCCTGGTTTGATATCAAATCCAGCTGCAGTCATTTTCTCTCTAAAGTACTTTGTATTCTCCATCAACTTATCTCGTAAATCAGTGGTTTTACTTAGCATATCTAACACGACAATCGATGCTCCTACAATAGAGGGTGCCACCGTGTTAGAAAACAGATAAGGGCGTGATCGCTGGCGAAGTAATTCAATAATTTCTTTTTTGCCAGATGTAAAACCACCAGAAGCGCCACCTAGTGCTTTTCCTAACGTGCCTGTTATAATATCTACTCTCCCCATCACATTTCGGTACTCGTGCACACCTCTGCCTGTTTTACCCATAAACCCAGTAGAGTGGCATTCATCCGACATAACCAAGGCATCATATTTATCTGCTAAATCACAAATTTTATCTAGTTGCGCAATATTGCCATCCATAGAAAATACACCATCAGTTACAATAATTTTCTGAACAGCATTTGCAGCATCTGCTTCTTGTAGTTGCTTTTCAAGATCAACCATATCGTTATTGGCATAACGAAACCTTTTGGCTTTGCACAATCTAACCCCATCAATAATAGAAGCGTGATTTAAAGCATCTGAAATAATGGCATCTTCTGGCCCTAATAAAGGTTCAAAAATTCCTCCATTGGCATCAAATGCAGCAGCATAAAGTATGGTATCTTCTGTTCCTAAAAATTCAGATATCTTCTGCTCCAGTTCTTTATGAATATCTTGCGTACCACAAATAAATCGAACGGATGACATTCCATAGCCGTGCGTGTCAATTGCTTTTTTTGCAGCTTCAATAACTTTGGGGTGCGATGAAAGACCTAAGTAATTATTAGCACAAAAGTTTACAACTTCTTTCCCATCGCTAGTCTTGATATCTGCTCCTTGTGGAGTAGTAATTACTCGTTCTTTTTTATATAAGCCAGCACTTTTAATTTCTGCGATCGCTTTTACTAAAACTGGTTTTATTTTATCGTACATAGCTTATCTATTTATAGTGATTTTTTAAGCAAATATACATCTGTAAAGCCTACCAAACACCGCACAGAATATTTTTTAAAATGCATCTGCAACTATCCTTTTTGAATACTACATTTGCCACACAAATAGTCAAATTATCCAAGTATGACAAAGTGTTTAGTAATAGGTGCCTGTGGCCAATTAGGAACAGAACTCACCGCTAGTTTGCGAGTAAAATATGGCAACAATCAAGTAGTTGCCTCCGATATTCATCCTGTAAAAGAAAGCCCTCAAAATGGGTCATTCGAAGTGCTAGATGCCATGGATTTTGACGCGATTAAAAGTGTGGTTGAAAAACATGACATTAATGTAATTTACCATTTGGCTGCTATCCTTTCAGCAAAAGGAGAACAGAACCCATCAATGGCTTGGAATCTTAATATGACTAGCTTGTTAAATGTTTTAAATCTTGCCAAAGAAAACACGTCTATTCAAATATTTTGGCCGAGCTCCATTGCTGTTTTTGGCCCTTCAACTCCAAAGGATAATGCGGAACAAGATTGTGTAATGGATCCTAATACGGTGTATGGCATTTCTAAATTAGCAGGCGAACGTTGGTGCGAGTATTACAATGAAAAATATGGTGTTGATGTAAGAAGCGTACGCTACCCTGGTTTAATTGGCTACAAAACATTGCCAGGCGGAGGAGCCACAGACTATGCCGTTGATATTTTCTATAAAGTATTACAAGGAAAGTCTTATGAGTGTTTTCTTGAAAAAGATTGCTACTTGCCAATGATGTATATGGATGATGCCGTAAAAGCAACCATTGACATAATGGAAGCCAACATAGACCTAATTAAAATAAGATCAAGCTATAACCTCTCTGCCATCTCATTTAGCCCCGATGAATTATATCAAGAGATTAAAAAGCAGATACCCGAAGCAACTATTAGTTATAAACCTGATTTTAGACAGTCCATAGCTGACTCTTGGCCTAACTCAATTGATGATGCTACTGCTAGAAAAGACTGGGGTTGGCAACATTCATTTGACATTGAAAAAATGACAACTGAAATATTAGTAAACTTAGATAAGCAACTTACTTCAAAATAATTCTTTTGGCTTTAACCATTGGTAAATCTACCAAACGTATAATATAGATTCCTCGAGTCAAGCCTTGCAAATCAATTTGATTATTAAATGCTGAAAGTTCACCATTAAAAACACCAACACCATATTGGTTTGTGATTTCATATTGGAGGCCATCAGTAGTTGAAATGCTAGTCCTAACTGAGATAACACCATGGGTTGGATTTGGTGAAACCACCAACCTAATGTTGCTTGTGAATTTTACCAATATAACTTCAGAGTATTCAAATGTTCCGTCTAAGTCTATAGACTTTAAGCGGTAATAGTTTAAACCAATTTCTGAATTCTCATCTTCAAAACTATAATCTAGTCTTGAGTAACTATTTCCATTGCCTTCAACTTTACCAATATAATCAAAACTAGTACCTTCACTTGCTCTTTCTATTTCAAAATAATCAAAGTTATCTTCACTTGCTGTTGCCCAATCAAGTATCACATTACTATTAGTTTCTTTGCCTGCAAAAAATAATAACTCTATCGGCAGAGGACCTTCAGGGCAAAGCCCTCCATTTAAGGTACAGGTGCCACCAATAGTGATAGAATTATCTGGTCCTGAAATAAAAGATCCAGGGCCATCTAAGATTAAATCTCCATCTATATTTATAGTAGCAGAACCTGCCGTGCTAATGTCTGTATTTAACCCTCCATTAAAATCGCCTTTCACGTCTAACGTTCCTGTCCCACTAACATTTAGGTCTCCATTATCAATAATTGTTACATTTCCATGTACAACAAAAGTGCCTGTAATAATAATATCAACACTTTGGTTCACAATTAAATTCCCCCAAATTTCAATTGACCCATTGGTCAATAAGTTGTTAAAATTTCCTAAAGTAAGACTCTTTATGGTGCCTGCGCCTCCAGCAAACAAAGCAGAAGACCCTAACGACAAGCTGGTGCTGGCGTCAATGGTCATATTATTTGTTCCAGCAGAAGCATCTATATTTCCTATAACATGAGGTGAGCCTAATATAGATATTGTGGGGTTAACCGAAACTGAAATGGAAACATCCGTGCTCTCACCACTTGGCACAACTGCTGGTGTCCAGTTGCTAGCAGTATTCCAATCTCCAGTGGTTGTAAAAGATTGGGAATATAAGTTGTTTGTTCCCAAAACAATGACCATTACTAATAGAAAAATCTTAACCATAAGACCAAAATAGTTTTTTTTTAATATAATACAGCACAATACTATAGTGATTTTGTAATTGATTTGGTTTTTTTAATTATATGCAAAAAAACAACGCCCAGGGAACCACCCCTAGGCGTAAAATATACATCAACCAGGTGGTTGACATATATAACTAACCAAAACCAATTAGTGTATAGTCATTTCCGTGCCACAAACTAAATATGCCATTAAAGGGCGCAAAAGTGCTTTGTTGCTAGAATCAATCCCAAAGTGGGAATAATTCTTTCATTTTGAACATTGTGGCTACTGAAAACATAATTTATTACATTTGCAGCCTATATTTTTTAGTTTAAACCTAACTAACATGAGCTCTTTCGAAAATATATTAACCTCAGTTGATTCTAAAGTAATGACCATTACGATTAATCGGCCTTCTAGTTTAAATGCACTAAACGCACAAACTATAAAAGAACTTGGCGAAGCCATTGAATTAGCTAAAAACAACAGCGATGTTGCAGGAATTGTAATAACAGGTGCAGGAGAAAAATCTTTTGTTGCAGGTGCAGACATTTCTGAAATAGCCTCTTTAAATGATGTAAATGGAAGAAGTTTTGCAGAAGCAGGCCAAAAGGTATTTGAAGACATTGAAAATTGCGAAAAACCTGTAATAGCAGCGGTTAATGGTTTCGCACTTGGTGGCGGATGCGAGTTGGCAATAGCTTGCCATATAAGAGTTGCTACGCAAAATGCAAAGTTTGGGCAGCCTGAAGTTAGTTTAGGGCTTATACCTGGTTATGGTGGCACGCAAAGGCTTACCAAGCTTGTTGGGCAAGGCCGAGCATTAGAACTTATGCTAACGGGCGATTTAATAAATGCCGATGAAGCCTATAGAATGGGATTGGTAAACCACGTGGTTGCTGATTATAAAGAGCTTGAAGATAAAGTAGCATCAATAATGAATAAAATTATCTCAAAAGCTCCCTTAGCCTTAGGGTTGGTAATTTCTTGTGTGAATGCTGCTAATAGTGAAGAAAATGGCTATCAGGTAGAAGCAAATGCATTTGCCCACTGTTGCCAAACAGAAGATAAAGAAGAAGGCACCAAAGCCTTTCTAGAAAAAAGAGCCCCTATTTTTAATGGAAGATAACTCAAAACAGATAGCTTTCGATTAACCTATGGGGCAATTAAGTAAACTGGCTGGCCAAACAGCCATCTATGGCGTAAGTAGTATTCTTGGCAGAATAATTAATTATTTTCTGGTAATGCTTCATACCTCAATCTTCTTTAGAGATGAATTGGGAACTACTTCTTTTCTATTTGGGTACATAGCATTGGCTTTAATTATTATTACGTTTGGTATGGAAACCACTTTTTTTAGGTTTGCCACTAAAAATGATAGCCCCAAAACGTATAATGTTGCCTCTACCGCAGTAATAATAGTTAGCCTTTTATTTGCGGCACTCATTTTTATAAATGCCCATCCAATAGCTGACTATTTAATAAATAACCACGATTTTAAATTGGCACCAAAAGTGCTTTACTGGATTGCAGCCATCATTTTTATTGATGGGGCAACCGCTATTCCATTTGCTAAACTTAGGATTGAAAATAGGCCCATCAAATTTGCTACTGCAAAAATTGCAGCAATCTTTTTAAATATCATGTTGCAATTGCTATTCTTAATTGTATTCCCAGCAATTTATAACCAAGAATATTTAGTAGGGTTAAAACCAATGATAGATAGCATCTATAATCCTCATTTTGGAATAGAATATATCTTTTTGGCAAACTTATTAAGCAATTCGATTTACTTTATTCTATTAAGTAAAGAGTTTCTGCAAATCAGATTTTCTCTTGATTGGAAAGAGTTGAAACCTATGCTAGGCTATGCAATTCCTATATTAATAACTGGTATTGCAGGCTGGGTTACAAGCGAACTAGATAAAGTAGCAATAGCACACTGGAGCAAAGGAGGAATGATTGCTCAAGGCGTTTACAGCCAAACCTTTAAACTGGGGGCTATTATGATGTTGGCAATTCAAGCATTTAGATATGCGGTAGAACCTTTTTTCTTTTCGCAAGCAAAAGATAAACAAGCCCCTGCTTTGTTTGCCAAAACCATGCACTATTATTATTTGTTGGCTTTACTAATAATGCTTACCATTTGCACCAATGTGGAGCTAATCGCAAATCTTCTTTTAAGAAACCCTGAGTATAGAGTGGCTCTATACCTCGTGCCTATCATAATGTTTGGTAAACTACTCTATGGTGTTTATATCAACTTATCTATATGGTATAAATTAAAAGATAAAACCAGTTATGGTATTCTTTTCACATTTATAGGGGCAATTATTACTTTTATTGGCAACTACTATTTTTTAGGTAAGTATGGATTTATCAGCAGTGCAATAACCATTATTATTGCCTACTTGGCAATGTCGGTGGCAAGTTATTATATAGGGCAAAAACATTACCCTGTACCTTATAATTTTAAACCGCTATTCGTTTATACAGTTATCATACTAAGCGTAATCTATGCTTCCTACCTCATAAAAATTGAAAATATTTGGATTGATAATTTGCTAAACTTATCTATTCCAGCAGCTTTTGCGTATATTATTTTTCGAGTAGAAAAAAAGAGAATTTTTAAACCAATTGAATAGGTTACAGATTTAAATGATTGAATGGCAATTAGCTACCTTTGAGTTTATATGAATATAAAATTAATCTTTAAATTAATACTTGTTCTTTTCTTAGGCCTGTCTGTTAGTGGCAATGCTCAACGAAAAAAGAAAAAGGAACAAGCTGTTAAAAGCAGCCAATACATACAGCAAGAGGCTGAATTTTATTTTATAGAAGGGGAAAAGCAATACATTCTTGAAGATTATGCCAAAGCGGTAACTAATTTTAGATCAAGTATTCAATTATTCCCCACCAATGATGTTGCATATTTTAAATTGGCTCAAATTTATAATATAACTAATCAGCTTGGTGCCGCTAAACTATCCATTATTAAAGCAATAAATTTAAATAGTGAAAATTCCTATTATTATTTATTGGCTGCAGATATTTACACAAATGCCAATAACCTTAGAGAAGCAACCAAGTACTACGAAAAGCTTATCAGTAAAATTCCAGGAGAAGAACACACCTTTTTTCAACTTGGCGCCATCTATTTATATTTACAGGAATACGAAAAAGCATTAAGCACATACCAAAGAGCCGAGGATTATTTTGGAATAAATGAGCAAGCATCTGTTCAAAAACAAAAAATTTATTTAAAGCAAAATCAGATTGGTAAGGCGGTTGAAGAAGGGCAAAAGCTAATTGACGAGTTTCCTGAGAATCTAAAATTTGTGATAATGCTTGCAGAGCTTTTAGCTTCTAATGGCAATAATGAACAAGCCATTTTATTAATTGAACGCTTACTAGATAGCTCCTCAGATGTGCCTGGCACACGATTGTTTTTAGCCGACTTATACCGAAAAACAAAAAATCTTGATAGGTTCGAAACTGAGATTAATAGAGCCTTTTCGGATGATAGAGTGCTAATAAATGCCAAGATAAATGCTATCATGATATATATGGCATTACTCCCCGACACACGACTAGAATCAATTTTGCCATCGCTTTGCGAAACCATTGTTGCCACTCATCCAAACGATTTTAATGGCTATTTACTTCAAGGAGATGTGTATTCTACATTTCTTGAAAAGCAATTAGTTCATGTTGATGAAATAGATAACTTTAAAAACAAGGCGATACAAGGCTACGCTTCCTACATAAAATTTGATGAATCTAAATTTAATGTATGGCAAAATTTATTAAATTTAGAATTGCAACAAAGTGAGTTTGATAGCGTAATTGTTCACGGGCAGTTAGCATTAGCCGTTTTCCCTAACCAAATTTGGCTCTACCTTGTTAATGGCATTGCTTATTCTGCTAAAAAAGAATGGGCAGAGGCAATCTATCATTTTGAAGAAGGGTTAAAAAGATCGGCCAATAATAACCAGATGCGCGCGCTTTTTTACGGCTATTTGGGTGATAGCTACCATGGTAATTTAGAGCACGAAAAATCTGACAAGGCCTATGACGAAGCTCTTAAAATTGAGCCCAATAACGAGCTTATACTAAACAACTACAGTTATTATTTATCTTTGCGCGAGCAAAATTTAGATAAGGCCAATGAAATGAGTCTTAAACTAATGAGGCTAAACTCAGAAAACCTTGCCTATTTAGATACCTATGGTTGGGTGCAATACAAACTTGGCAATTATGAAGAAGCCAAACGTGTATTCGAAAAAGTGATAAGTAACAACCAAGCTAATGGCGAAAATTACGACCATTACGGGGATGTTCTTTTTAAGCTAGGCGAAAAAGAAGCGGCAAAAACGCAATGGTTAAAAGCCAAAGAATTAGATAGTAGTATAAAAAATATAAACGAGAAAATTGAGCAAGGTAAAATTATTCAGTAAGCAAATAGGGCTAGTTTTTTTAAGCCTACTAATACTACAATCTTGTAGTAAAAAAATATCTGTTTTTAGCAAATCATATTCAGCTAAAGATTTAAACATAGAAAA
The DNA here is from genome assembly GCA_964596935.1 of uncultured Roseivirgaceae bacterium. Classification (GTDB taxonomy): domain Bacteria; phylum Bacteroidota; class Bacteroidia; order Cytophagales; family Cyclobacteriaceae; genus JAKISE01. The sequence goes on along the minus strand of CAZQWZ010000009.1, from coordinate 16,782 downwards.
TATCGACTTCGATTATTTAACTATTAAATCTAAAATAGAGTTTAAAGAAACACATAAAACAACAAAGGCTGGGTCACTTATACGCATAAAAAAAGACAGTGTAATTTGGTTTAATCTTACAGGTGCTTTGGGTGTTCAAGGAGTAAGAGGCATTATCACCAAAGACTCAGTAAAAGTTATAAATAGAGTTGACAAAACATACTATTTATATGGTTTTGATGAAGTAAGCAAAGAATTTAAGTTTCCGATAGATTTCAACTTAATACAATCTATGATTGTTGGCGATATGCCAAAACCATTGAACGATTCGAACTCGATTAAAAAAAATGGAGAAAGGTATATTATTAAGCAAGACATTGAGGATATTCTGATCATAAATTATGTTAACCAGCAAACAATGAAACTTGAAGAAGTAAGTGTTACTGAAAAAGAAACAGATAATTCTTTAAAATTACTTTATAAAGATTTTAAAAATGTGAACGAACAAGGGCTTCCCTTTTCAATTTTTATTTCCTTGCTTCATCATAACGAGTTTGGTGTAGTAGAAACACAGCTAACTATCAATCATATTAAAACTGAAGCTTCTGATAAGCCCCTAAGGTTTCCCTTCTCGATACCTAAAAAGTATGAAGAAGCTAAATAAGTTAATCGCCATTGCGAGCCCCCCTCAGTGGGAGAAGCCTGCCTGCCGGCAAGGCAGGCAGGCTTGTTCATTTAGCACTATCGCTCAAAAGGAGCCCTTTTCTATTCCGATGCACGAGAAATCTTATGCTTCTAGCACATTTTTTTTTAATCTTACAAGTTTCCTCGTGCCTCGTAATGAAAAAAATAAGAGCGTGTTTTATTCAACACTAAAAATAACCATTATCATCCTTTCTTTTTTCTTGGTTAGCACCCCGTTGTATGCCCAAAAATCGAAATCTCAATTACAAAAAGAAAAACAGGAAAACATAAAAAGGATTAAGGCTGCTCAGGCAACACTTCAAAAAACATCTGCTGAAAAAGAGGTTAGTATTGGCCAATTAAATGCCTATAAATTTCAAATTAATGCCCAGGCTAACCTTATTGCTAATTATAAAAGTGAAATTACATTATTAGAAAATGAGATTGAACAAGACCAACAAATTATTAGTGCTTTAGAAAAAGATGTTGCTGACTTAAAAGAAGAATACGGGGCAATGGTATATGCTGCTTACAAAGCCAGTAAAGGACAAGATAAGCTTACTTTCCTTTTTTCAGCCAGCACATTTAATCAGCTCTTTAGACGCATTCATTACCTAAACCAATATTCGGAAGCTAGGCAAAAGCAAGTGGCGCAAATAAACGCCATAAGAGAAATGCTATCGACCCAAATAAATACCATCGAAATTAAAAAAACAGAAGAATTATCGTTGCTTAAAACACAATTGGTTGAGAAGGAAAAACTAGAAGAATTAAAAAGCAAAGAGCAACTCGCTATAGCCTCGTTAGGTTCTAGAGAAAAGGAAATAAAGACAGAGATTAAGAAACGTAATAAATCGTTAGCTACTTTAAACAAGCTAATAGATAATATCATTAAAAAGGAAATTGCAGCTGCGGCAGCTGTAGCTAAATCTAAAGGAGAAAGCTCTTCAACCGTAAATCTATCTGCTGATTTTGCTAAAAATAAAGCTAAACTTCCTTGGCCAGTAAGTGGGTTTGTCTCCCAAAAATTTGGCATTTCTAAAGATCCTATTTTAAAAGGTGTTGAGCATAATAACCCCGGTATTGAAATTCAAACAAAACCAAACACAACTGTAAAATGTGTTTCAGATGGCAAAATTTCAAGCGTTTCTATTATTCAAGGATTCAACCGTGCCGTCATTATTAATCACGGAGATTATTTTTCGGTATATGCCAAACTTGATAATGTAGAAGTTAAAAAAGGCCAGCTTATAAAAGCAGGAGACCCCATTGGTGTTGTACATACGGGCAAGGATGGCATTGCCGAGCTTCACTTCGAACTATGGAAATCGTTCTCTAAACTTAACCCCGAAAAATGGCTAAGGAGCAAGTAGCATTGCTTATTTCAATTTCACATTTTTTGCTCCTAGCAGAGTACTTCAATTCTTAAACGCCTATCTTTACAGCTCAATTTAAGCATATACAAAAATGAATATAGTATTCGCATTTCTTGGAAGTTTAGGAGGGTTTGAAATCTTTGTTATAATTTTTGCTCTATTATTATTATTTGGGGCTAAAAAAATACCTGAATTAGCTAGAGGTATGGGTAAAGGCATCAGAGAATTTAAAGATGCCACCAAAGAGATTAAAGACGATATTGAAAAAGGCTTAGACGAAAAGCCTAAGAAGTAAAATCTTAATACTGAACCTCAAAATACGTCATTCCTGCGCAGGCAGGAATCTGCAATTTCGAGCTGCTACTGAATAAGGGATTCCTGCCTGCGCAGGAATGACGTCCTATGTTATATTTCCCTATGAAAATCAATTTTGTAATTATACTATTGATGCTTTCTGGCACTTTGCATGCCCAGCAAACTGTAGATGTTTTTATTGAAAACCACACATACGATCTCGTTCAAGATAGGTTAAGTTGTATGCAAGGCGAAATGCCTCTACATTTTAACAATAAAGTATATGGATTTGTAGATTATTTTTCTGTTAGAAACAGAGATTATACGAAAGAAGTTATTCGTAAATCCTCTATGTATTTTCCTATCATTGAGGAGTATCTTAAAAAATACAACTTGCCCAACGAGCTAAAATACTTAGCAGTTGTAGAATCGGGTTTAAACCCACAAATAATATCAAGAGCAGGAGCAGGTGGGCTTTGGCAATTTATGCCCTCCACAGGCAATATGTTTAAGCTGCATCAAGATTGGTATATTGATGAACGTTTTGATATTTACCAATCAACTGAGGCGGCTTGCAAATATTTAAGCAGCCTATACAATATGTTTGGCGATTGGGAATTAGCCCTAGCAGCCTACAACTCAGGCCCAGGAAATGTGCGCAAAGCCATCCGTAAATCGGGCTATAAAAAAGGTTTTTGGGAAATATACAGATACCTACCCAGAGAAACCCGCTCGTACGTTCCGCAATTTGTTGCAGTAGCCTACACTATGCATTATGCCGAAGAGTATAATCTATTACCAGATGAGCCAGCCTATTTTATCGAGAACGATACGCTAATGATAAAAGGGTATGCCAACCTAAAAACATTGGCGAAAGAACTCTCCATCTGTTACGAAGATGTTCAAGCACTCAACCCCAACTTAAAACGATTTGGCATTAAATCAACCAAAGAGTATTACCCTATAAGATTGCCTATTGATAAAATAGAAGAAGCTCGAATAAACCGAGATACACTGCTATACTTAGCAGCATTAACTGGGCAAAAAGACTTAGATTATATGGCACGCAATAGCGCTGGCAGTACTTTTGGCAGAGATAAGCATGTGTACAAAGTTAAAAGTGGAGATGTGTTAGGAACTATTGCAGCACGGTACAGTGTTAGGGTTTCTGATATTAAAAAATGGAATAAACTTAGCAGTAATACCATTCGAATTAATCAAAATTTACAAATTTGGACGTACCCCAATACCAAGATAATGCCAGCCACTAAAATGGTTACTACTGCAAAATATAAAATTCCGGTTGATTTCGATGGAAAAAAAACGCATACTGTACAACCTGGCGATACCCTATGGGACATCTCTAAAATGTACAAAAACCTTGATATTGAAAAAATAAAAGTCCTTAATAAGCTAAACTCAGATAAACTTACGCCTGGGCAAATTTTAATTATTGGGTAATTAACTCATTTTTAAATAGCTCATCAAACAATGGTTAATTGAGTATCTTTACTTACTAGTGCCTGTACGAAAACTCTGCAAAATTAAATTTTTATCTTTTGCGATATTCTGTCTTTTTTTAACTTACTGATACTCAGGCATCAACTCATTAAAAGAAAGTCAGAATCTTCTCAAAAATCTTTAAAATTATAAAAATTGACAGTTCTCGTACAGGCACTAACTATACAAAACCATCTTTATGAAAAATTTTAATTTAAAAATTTTGCTTGTTTTCGTATTAGCAAGTGTTTTTTCTTGCTCTGATGAAATGATGAACGAGCGCCTATTAGTAGATGCCGTTGGTAAACCTGGTGAGCTATTTATAGTAATGGATTCTATACAATGGAAAGGGGAACTTGGAGAAATAATAAGAAGTATTGTAAGATCAGATGTGCCTGGATTACCTCAAAGCGAACCCCTTTTTAAAGTACATTATATTGAACCTACTTCGTTTAAATCCTTCTTAAAAAATGTAAAAAATATACTTTTTGTTGCCACGCTCGATAGCAAAACAAAAGGCGGGGCAATTGTTAGAAACTATATCACCCGAAAGTATATCGAAGATAACCCTGATAAATACAGAGTTTCGCAAGAAGATGTGTATGCAAAAGGCCAATCAGTTCTATACTTATTCGGAGCCAACCAAGATGAACTAGCTGCTAAAATTGCTAATGATCCAAGTTTTATCAAGAATTTTTTTAATAATGTAGAAAAGAAACGATTGGTGAAAAACATGTACAAAGCCAAAGAGAAAAAGGCCATAAACAAAACATTGCTGAAGCAACATGGTTTTTATATGAGAATACCCAATGGCTATAGATTTGAAGATAATGTACCCGGGTTTATTTGGTTAAGGAGCCCAGGCATTACTGATGGATCCATTGATAAAAATATATTTATCACCTATAAGCCATACGAATCGGAAGATGCCTTTACCAAGCAAGAAATGATTGCTTGGAGAGATGAAATTACGAAAGAGAAAATTTTTGAAGACCCAGATACACCTTATTCCTATATGGAAACCGACACCATTCATGTACGTGTAGATTATAATACCGTAAAACTAGGAGGAAATTTCGCTAAAGAAATCAAAGGTATTTGGAAAACCCATGACCTCGGAATTGGAGGCCCTTACATTAGTTATGTGGTGTTAGATAAAGAATCAAATCAACTTTTTTACATAGATGGATTTGTAGTTAGCCCTGGTAAACCAAAACGGGAAACTATGCGCGAACTCGAAGCCATTATAAGCACGTTCAGAACCAAAAGTCAAATGGATGCCTTAGTGGCAAACAAAAATTAATCTGAATACAAGCATAAACTTTTTACACAGATGAAACTAAAAATCAACAAGCAGGATGCCCTTGATTATCACGAACAAGGACAGCCAGGAAAAATTGAAGTAGTTCCTACCAAACTAATGGATTCGCAGCTAGATTTAGCCTTGGCTTATTCGCCAGGAGTAGCTGAACCTTGTAACGAAATTGCCAAAAACAAAGACGATGTATATAGATACACTGCTAAAGGTAATTTAGTGGGTGTAATTACTAACGGCACTGCCGTATTAGGCCTTGGCAATATTGGCCCTGAAGCCTCTAAACCTGTGATGGAGGGCAAGGCTGTTTTGTTTAAAAAATTTGCTGGTATTGATGTGTTTGATATTGAAATTGACTCAACCGACCCAGATGAGTTTATTAAAATTGTTAAAGCACTAGAACCAACTTTTGGAGGAATAAACTTAGAGGACATCAAAGCCCCAGAAAGCTTTAAAATAGAAAAAGCACTTAAGGAGCAAATGAACATTCCGGTAATGCACGATGATCAGCATGGTACAGCCATCATCTCATCGGCAGCTCTATTAAATGCGCTAGAAGTTAATGGTAAAAAAATTGGGAAAGTTAAACTTGTAGTTAATGGAGCAGGTGCAGCAGCCGTTTCGTGTACTAAGCTTTATAAAAGCTTAGGTGTAAAGGCCGAAAACATTGTAATGTGCGATAGCAAAGGAGTTATCAGGCAAGATCGTGAGACGCTAGATGAATCTAAAAAAGAATTTGCAACAAGTAGAAATATTAATACGCTAACTGAAGCCATTAAAGGAGCTGATGTATTTATAGGGCTATCTGTAGGCAATATTTTAACGGCAGAAAACCTTAAATCAATGGCTAAAAAGCCAATCGTTTTTGCATTGGCAAACCCAACCCCAGAAATTAGCTACGAGCTTGCCACAGCCACTCGTAAGGATATAATAATGGCCACAGGAAGATCAGATCATCCTAATCAAGTAAATAATGTGCTTGGGTTTCCTTATATTTTTAGAGGAGCATTGGATGTTAGGGCAACAAAAATTAACGAGGAAATGAAATTGGCCGCAGTTAAAGCAATTGCCAACCTTACCAAAGAACCTGTGCCCGAATTAGTATTAAAAGCTTATGGAGATAGATCTATGAGTTTTGGAGCCAAATACCTAATACCAACACCGTTAGACCCTAGATTAATTTACACTATTTCGCCAGCTGTTGCTAAAGCAGCAATCGAATCGGGTGTTGCCAAAATAGGCATCCCCGATTGGGAGCAGTACGAAGAAGATCTGAGAAGCAGAATTGGCTCTGATCAAAAAATTGTATCTAATGTAATTTCAAGAGCCAAACAGAACCCTAAACGTGTGGTTTTTGCCGAAGCAGATCATTACAAAATATTAAAGGCTGCCGAAATTACGTATGCAGAAGGCATTGCTATTCCGATTTTACTGGGCGACAAGAAAAAAATTGATGACTTAATACACAAATACAGAATGGATTTGGGTGATTGCTTAATCATTGACCCAAATGAACCTAGCCAAAAAGAAACCATAAGCAGATATGCTGATGTTTTTTTTGAACAACGCAAACGCAAAGGGCTAACTAATAAGGAGTGCCAACAATTAATGTTAAGCCGAAATTATTTCGGCCCAATGATGCTAGAATTAGGTGAGGCTGATGCCTTTATTTCGGGCTTAACCAAAGATTACGCGCGTTCGGTTAGGCCATCTTTACAAATAATTGGAAAAGCAGAAGGGGTAGATAAAGTTTCAGGAATGTTTATTATTTCTAGTAAAAAAGGAGATTTCTTTTTTGCTGATACAACCGTACAAGTAAACCCTACTGCTGAGGATTTAGTTAATATTATTGACCTTACAGCGCAAGCTGTTAAAATATTTACCAATAAGCCACCACGAGTTGCCGTACTTTCTTATTCAAATTTTGGATCTTCGGCTGGCGATGTTCCTACAAAAGCACAAAAAGCAGTAGCGTTAGCTAAAGCCAAATTTCCAAATCTAATTATAGATGGTGATATTCAAGCCAATATGGCTCTTAATCCAACAATCCAAAAGGAAGTATATCCATTTAGTGAATTGGCGGAACATGGTGCTAACACATTAATTTTTCCTGATTTAGCGGCTGGCAATATCGCTTATAAGCTATTAATGGAATTAGGAGGAGCTAGTGCTCTAGGGCCTGTTTTGCTGGGCATGAGAAAACCAGTTCATATATTGCAAATAGGCACATCCGTTAGTGAAATAGTTAATATGACGGCCGTGGCTGTTCTACACGCTCAATTAATAGATAAACGTAAATGATCGCATATATAAAAGGAAAACTTGCACATAAAGACCCTACCCATGTTATTATCGAAGCCAATGGCATCGGGTATTTTATTCATATTTCGTTAAATACCTTTTCGCAAATAAAAGAGCAGGAATCTTGCCAACTACATACGTATATGCACGTGCGAGAAGATGCCCAAACGCTCTTTGGGTTTGGTGGAATTTCTGAAAAAAAACTCTTCTTACACTTGATTTCAGTTTCAGGAATAGGCCCTTCAACAGGGCTTGTGATGCTATCATCACTTTCTGCTGAAGAAATAACAACGGCCATTATTAATGAAGACGCAACCGTTATTCAAAGTGTAAAAGGCATTGGTAGTAAAACGGCCCAAAGAACCATACTTGAATTAAAAGATAAATTAAGAAAAGAAGGATTTGAGCCTTCTGACAATAAACTTTCCTCAGGAATAAACAATACCTTAAAACATGAAGCGTTATCAGCTTTACTAACCTTGGGTATCAATAAAAATGTTGCCCAAAAAAGTATTGATTCCATTCTTAATAAAAGTGATAGTTCTATTAATTTAGAAACCTTAATTAAGAAAGCGCTCCAAAACTCATAAGCGTACGTAGAGCTTGATAAAAAAAATAACTCATAAAGCATTTTTGAGAAGGGAAAGATTGCTTCTATTCCTTTTGATATTGGCAGCGATTCCAATGGCAGTAGGGGCTACTTCACATTCGCCTGCTTTTTATCAACAAACTACAGATTCTACACAAGTAGTAAAAGATACTATTCCAGAAGGTTATCAAGCATATATACCCTCTACTCGCCCTACTTTTGAGGCAAAAGATAGACTAGGCGATCCATTTAGTAATAAAATTGGCGTTTCGCCCCTTTTGTTTGGCGCACCTTCTAATCTAACACTTCAATACGAAATAGATACTTCCTTTAATTATACCATTTCGGAACGTATGGGAGCCATTTATTATAGGCCTATATCATCCATTTCATTTTCGGAGTACGATAAATACCAAACAGATATGATGCTAAAATCATATTGGAAAGGACGAGGAGCTGAAGCCGATGGCGAAACCGCATTAAGTGGTAGAAGGCTGATTCCTAAAATATATATCAGCCCAGTTTTTGATCGAATTTTTGGAGGTAGTTATGTTGAAATAAATCCTCGTGGGCTTGTAAACTTAGATTTTGGCGGCAAATTTCAACGAATCCACAACCCATCTCTTCCACTGAGGCAGCAAAAAAATGGCGGTTTCGAGTTCGACCAGCAAATAAGCATGAATGTAACGGGTAAAATTGGCGAAAAATTAAAAGTTACCGCCAATTTCGATAACAACAATTCGTTCGATTTTCAGAATAATTTAAAAGTTGAATTTACAGGTTTTGAAGAAGACATTATTAAGAAATTAGAAGTGGGTAATATAAGCATGCCCATTAGCAATAGTTTGATTTCTGGTGCTCAAAACCTTTTTGGAGTAAAAACCGAACTGCAATTTGGAAAACTATTTATCACAGGTGTGGCTTCTACTCAAAGGGGTAAACAAGATCAAATTACAGTAGATGCAGGAGGCGTACAATCGCGTGAGTTTAATATTAAAGCCTCTGATTATGATGAACAAAAACACTTTTTTTTAGGGCACTTTTTTAGAGATCATTACGAGGAATGGCTGCAAAATATACCGAGAGTAACCTCTAGTGTGCAAATAGGAACCGTTGAAGTGTATATAATTAACTTAAATAACGATACTGAAAAACAACGAAACATTGCTGCCTTTATGGATTTGGGTGAAGGACAGGTTATCTATCAAAAAAATGAAGGCGTACTTGGGAACTCTGGCAAAGGAGATGTGCCCAATGATAATAATGCAAACAACCTGTTTGAACAATTAAGAGGAGTAAATCGAAATGTAAACGAGATTGACCAAATATTGGAGTCGGCACCATTTGATATGATTCAATCAACTCATTACAACAAATTACAAGCTCGCAAGCTTGATGAGAGAGAATTTTACATACATGAGCAATTAGGGTATATATCATTAAGAAGCCGGCTAAATAGCGACCAATTAATAGCGGTATCATACGAGTACACTTATAATGGCAAGCGTTACCAAGTGGGCGAACTTACCCAAGATTATGCTGCCTTACCCGAAAATGAAGTTATCTATTTAAAAATGCTTAAGCCAAATAAAATTGGCACGTTAGATAACCTAGGTAAACGAATTCCAACCTGGGATTTAATGATGAAAAACATTTATTCCTTAGGCGGAAGCCAAATAAGTCAAGAAGGGTTTCAATTAAGAATACTATACCGTGATGATAAAACAGGAACAGAAAAACCAAGTATAAACGAAGGTCAGAATACAACCGATGTGCCGCTTATTGAACTTTTAGCACTAGATAGATTAAACCAAAATGGCGACCCCCCTAAAGATGGCAATTTCGATTTTGTGGATGGAGTAACTATTAATACTACTTTAGGGCAAATTATGTTTCCGGTGGTAGAACCTTTTGGCGATTACCTAGATAGCCGATTCGAGCCCTTTGAGTTTGAGCTGAGGCAAAGGTATGTGTACGATACACTTTATGGCACTACCAAAGCAGATGCCCAACAAGATACCAATAAGGATAAATTTTTTCTTGAAGGCTCTTATAAAGCAGGCTCTTCCAGTGAAATTTTGCTTAATGGAATAGAAATTTCGAAAGGATCAGTAGAAGTTTCTGCGGGGGGCATTCCTTTGGTTGAAGGAGTAGATTTTACAGTAGATTATAATTTTGGGAAAGTGCTTATTCTAAATGAAAGCATTATTAATTCGGGCAAAGCCATTCAAGTAAGTTATGAAAAGGCCGATATGTTCAATTTTCAATCTCGAACCTTGCTTGGTGCCAGAGCTGATTATCGTTTAAGTGATGACATAAGCTTTGGAGCAACAATTCTCCATCATTTTGAACGCCCTTTGCGTACACGCCCAACCATTGGTGAGGAACCACCCAAAAACACAAAATATGGGTTTGATGCCAACTTTCGTAAAGAGTCGGTATTAATGACAAAAATAGTTGATGCCATACCGTTAATTCAAACCAAAGAAAGGTCGGTGATTACAGCCAATGGCGAGTTTGCACAACTTTTACCTGGCACCTCAAACTTGGTAAATGGAGAAGGAACTTCGTACATAGATGATTTTGAAAATACAGCTACACCATACAGCCTAAATAACTGGATTAGATGGAAGCACGCAGCCACCCCCAAAACAGACGATAACCGTTTCGACCCAAGTGCAGGTACACAAGATGATATAACAGCCATGTATAAAAGAGCCAAATTATCGTGGTACACCATTGATAATGTTTTTTATACAACTAGATCTAGGTCAAAGCCAACGAATATAAGTGATGAGGATATGTACAACCATTTCATTAGGCCTGTACTGCCCCAAGAGCTATTTCCTAAAAGAGATAGGGAAATTATAAATACCAATTTATCAACCTTTGATATTGCCTATTATCCATCAGAAAAAGGAGTGTATAATTTAAACCCAGATGTAACCGATAATGGACTTTTAAGAAATGCCGAAGGCAACTGGGGAGGAATAACTGCACCTGTTACCACAGATGTTGATTTCGATAAAGCGAATATAGCGTACATCGAATTTTGGTTAATGGATCCGTTCCTTCAAAGCCCTAGTGGAAATAATGTTGTTCAAGATGGTGTTTTTAACCAACCCAACGTTACCGGTGGAGAAATAATATTTAACCTAGGTAATGTTTCGGAAGATGTAATGCGCGATAGAAAAATGGCGTTTGAAAATGGCCTGCCTGCCAATGGCGATAAAACTTCCTCAACGGTTTCTGAAAATAATTGGGGCTTTATAACCAATGCACAATACATTAATAATGCATTTAATAATGAGCCTGCCGCTCGTGTTAACCAAGATATTGGGCTAGACGGCATGAATAATGAAGAAGAGCTAGTTAAGTTTCAAGACGTTATAAACCAACTACCTCCAACACTTAGTCCGCAGGTAATTGATAAAATTAGAGCCGACCCATCAAGTGATGATTTTGAGTATTTCTTAAGTGAAAGGCATGATAGCGAAGATGATAAAGTACTTGAACGGTATAAAAATTTTAACGGTGTCGATCAAAATTCGCCCGACCTATCAAGCAATACACTCCCCTATTCTCCATCGGGCGATACTAGACCAGATAATGAAGATTTGAATGGAGACAATACCATAGGTAATTTAGAAGAGTATTACGAATACAAGATAAACCTAAGGCCAGGCCAATTAAAAGTTGGTAATGAACATATTATGGATAAGGTTATCTATAACGATACCAACACAGGCGATGAAGTAAACTGGTACCTTTTCCGTATTCCTATCTCACAACCAGATAAAGCCGTTGGTAATATTTCTGGTTTTAAATCTATAAGATATATTAGAATGTATTTAACAGGTTGGGCGCAACCAGTAGTGCTTAGAACAGCCAATTTTAGATTTGTTGGCAGCCAGTGGCGTAAATTTACAGGCAACCTAGAAAGTAAGCGTTACGATGAAATACCCGAAAGCCAAGATTCTAATTTAACCATATCAGTAGTTAATATTGAAGAAAACAGCCAAGGTGGTGAATCAGGGATTCCTTATGTGTTACCTCCAGGAATAGTTAGAGATAGAGATAATACTTCGGTTATAGAACGAGAGCTTAATGAGCAATCTATTCAATTATGTGTGCAAGATTTACCTGATAAAAATGCGCAGGCAGCATTTAAAAATGTGGATATGAACCTGGTTAACTACGGGCGAATTAAAATGTTTTTACACGCACAAAGTGAGTCTTCAAAAGATGATGAGCTTACTGGTTTTTTAAGGTTTGGGTCAGGGTTTGATAATTATTATGAAATTGAAGTGCCCCTTAAAATCACACAACTAGGCACAAGCGACCCACGCGAAATATGGCCTCTCGAAAATGAAATTGATGTGCCGTTTCCAGAATTATACAAACTAAAATCGGCTCGAAATGCCAACAAGGTAAGTTTAGAACTGCCATTTTCGAGTACGTACAATCAATATAAACTTACCATTGTGGGTAACCCAAAGTTAAGTGTTGTAACCAGTTTAATAATTGGTGTTCGTAATCCAGAAAGTGCAGATCAACAAGCGCATAGTGTGTGTGTTTGGGCAAACGAAATGCGAGTTACCGATTTTAACCGCCAAGCGGGCTGGGCAGGCAAAGCCAACGTAAATTTAAAATTAGCTGATTTTGCCACGGTTAGTGCTTCAACCAGATATACAAGTTTTGGGTTTGGCGGAGTGCAATCTAAAATATCTGATAGAACTCAAGAAACAAGTTTCGATTACGATATATCTGGCAACATGAATTTAGATAAATTTTTGCCTTCGAAAACAGGCATTAAAATTCCGGTATTTGCCAGTTACGAAAACAGAACAGTTACTCCATATTTCGATCCATTAGATTCAGATATCCCTCTTGAAAGTAGCCTTGAAGGAAAAGGAACGGTTCCCGAACAAGCAACATACGAAAGTGCCGTGATAGATCAATCTCAGCGTAGAAGCTTGAATTTTTCGAATGTTAGAAAAGAAAAAACAAACCCAGATAAAATAGACCGCCCCTATAATATCGAAAACTTTAGTGTATCGCTTGCCTATAGCGATAGAACACAGAGTAATGCAAGTATGCAGTCTTATGAGCAACGCCAATATTCTGGTGCTCTAAATTATAACTTCAATCCAAAACCTTTGGTGTTTGAACCATTCAAGGATGCTTCAAACATGAAATCAGATTGGATTAAGCTAATTAAAGATTTGAACTTCAATTTTGCGCCTTCAAACATTACGCTAAGGGCAGAACTTGATCGAAGATATCTTAAAATGCAATTCCGAAACAAAGATTTAACTATTGATGGCGTTGCTCCTAACTATGAAAAAACATTTTTCTTTAATAGAATATATGGTGTAAAGTGGAATTTTACCAAGGCACTTTCGTTTGATTACTCTGCATTAGTGCGCTCCATAGTTGATGAGCCCGATGGAGAAGTAACAGAAGCAAGTAAAGATGTTATGATTAGAAACCTGCAAAACTTTGGCAGGATGAAAGATTTTGATCAAAAAGTGGGAATTAATCTAAAACTACCGTTAGATAAGCTCCCTATTACCAATTGGATAAACGCTGACATTCGGTATTCTACTAATTACAAATGGATATCTGCTTCACTAAACCAAATTGATACGTTGGGTAATAGAATCGAAAATGCTAGAACCATAAGTACCACAGGCAAATTTAATTTAGTTAAACTCTATAATAAAATTCCTTATTTAAAAACCATAAATTCACCCAAACGAAGAAGATCGAGCAGATCAAGAACACAGGTGGCGGATACGGTAAAAAAATCTGAGAACAAGGCTGGAAAAGCATTTTTAAGAGCCTTAATGATGGTGCGCTCTGTAAATGCCACCTACAGTATAAAAGAAGGAACTACCTTATCTGGTTTTAAAATGAGCCCCTACTTATTTGGGATGGATACGGCTTGGGCTGCACCCGGCTGGGACTTTATTTTAGGCAGCCAAGACCCAACCATTAGAACCACGGCTTCAGAAAATGACTGGCTGGTTAGAAACGTATTATTAAACGACCCATTTAAGCAATACCAAACCATTGATTTAAATATTAAAACAACCATTGAGCCGTTTAAAGATTTTAAAATTCAGATTGATGTAAAAAAGAATAAAACAGCACAGTATCAAGAAATATATAGGATTGATTCATTGGGCCAAAGTTATGAATCCTTCGCACCCTCCCGATCTGGTAGTTATAGCATTACCTTCCTATCTATTAAAACCGCCTTTATAAATGATGTTGGTGAAAATGAATCGCCCGTTTTTCAACAGTTTGTGCAAAACAGAGAAATTATTAGTAGTCGGTTTAACCAATTAACAGGAGATACTTTATACACAGCCAATAACCAAGATGTATTAATACCTGCATTTATTGCTGCATATTCTGGCCAAGATGCGAATACTGCTGCGCTAACATCTTTCCCGAAAATACCATTACCAAATTGGAGGTTAGATTACAGTGGCTTAGGTAAAATTAGCAGTTTACGAAAGAAATTTTCATCTATAACAATATCCCACGCCTACGTTTCATCGTTTAGTGTAGCAAGCTATACCAACTCATTATTCTATAATAATGCAAATGATTTAACGCTAACAAATGATGTTGAAAATCAACAATTTGCTACCGAAGTTAACTCAGAAGGCAATTTAGTGCCCACCTACGTTTTTAATCAGGTACTTATAACCGAGCGGTTTGCACCCTTAATTAAAATAGCCATTAGAACCAGAACTAGGCTAAATGCCTCAATCGAATATAAAACTGAAAGAAGTTTAGTATTAAACTTAACTAACACCCAGGTAACTGAGATTCAAGGCAAAGATTTTGTAATCTCATTGGGCTTTACTAAAGCTAATATAAAAATACCTTTTAAAATACAAGGCAGAACTACCTCCCTTAAAAATGACCTTGATTTTAGAATGGATTTTAGCATAAAAGACACAAAAACCATTCAACGAAAGTTTAATGATGGCGTAACATCAGAAGATGAATCGGTAAATACAATTACCAATGGTAACGTAAATCTACAATTGCGCCCAAATATAGGCTACTCCCTTAACAATAGGCTTACACTCCAATTTTACTACGAGCGAAACATTAACGAGCCGCTTATTTCTACCTCATTTAAAAGAAGTACTAGCTCCTTTGGCGTACAGGTTCGTTTTAGTTTAGCCCAATAAATTTTTAATCTGTAAGGTAACTTTTAAAAAAGCTCGTAAATTTGGGTGAGAAATTAAACCTATATAAAAATGAATATCCCAGCAGATTTAAAATACACCAAAGACCACGAATGGATTAAAATTGAAGGCAACTCTATAACCATAGGCGTAACAGAATTTGCGGCAAAAGAGCTTGGTGATATTGTATTTATCGAAGTTGATACCGTGGGTGATGAAGTAGCTATAGGCGATGTTTTTGGCACTATTGAAGCTGTTAAAACTGTTTCTGATTTATTTATGCCACTAACAGGCACTATTGATGAGTTTAATGAAGCGTTAGAAGATAGCCCAGAATCTGTAAACCAAGATCCTTATGGAAACGGATGGCTTGTTAAAGTAACAATGGCAGATGGAGCTGATACTTCTGAACTATTAGATGCTGATGCCTATAAGGCTGTTATCGGACAATAGCAGGAACAAAAAGTAGGAAGTAAGAAGCCGGAAGCCAGAAGTTTAATGCACTTCTGGCTTCTGGCTTCACACTTTTAGCTGTCATTTTAAACTAAAACACCGTTTTGATTAAAAGAAAAACTTATTTCAACTTATTTGTAAAGCACAGCACTTGGCTTTACTTCGGTTGGGTGTTTTTTATTGCTGTTCTTACTTTATTACCTGGCAGTGTTATCCCAAACATCAGTTGGGATTTCATTAGCATTGATAAAACGGTACATATCATCCTGTTTTCAGTACTTGTATTTTTAGGGCTAGTAGGAGCTAAATATGGAAAGTTAAAAATATTTGGTAGATGGCCTGTAATAATTAGCATCACATCGGCTATTGTTTATGGCTACATTATCGAGCTAATTCAATCGTACGTACCACAACGATCCTATGATTTTGCCGACTTAGCTGCCGATAGTGTAGGAACTATAGTTGGATATGGATTATTCTTAGGAGTATCGAAGATTTTACTTAAAAATGATTGATAGTATTGGCGAATAGTTGCTATATTTGGTTTTACAATAAAGTAGTAACATTAGATAATTTATATAAATGGAAGCGAAAAAATCACCAGAAGCAGACTTGACAAGAAAGTCGGGGCTTTTTCTAAACATCGGTTTAGTGATTAGCCTTTCATTAGTGCTTTTTGCGTTTGAGTATAGATCATACGACAATGGAGGCCTGATGGAACTAGTTGCTGTAAATGACGATTTTGAGGAAATGACAGAGATTCCTCCAACTGAACAACCACCTCCACCCCCACCAAAAATTCAACAGCCCGAAATTATTGAAGTGCCGGATGAAGAAGAAATTGAAGACGAAATTGAAATAGATTTGGATGTTGAAATAACTGAAGAAACAGAAATTGAAGAAGCTATTTTTGAAGAAGAAGAAGAAGAAGTTGCTGACGAAATTTTTACAATTGTAGAAAAACAACCTGGTTTCCCTGGCGGAATGGGCGCTTTTTATAAGTATGTTCAGAAAAGAATGAAATATCCTTCACAAGCTCGTAGAATGGGCATTGAAGGAAAAGTATTTGTGCAGTTTGTA